>NZ_JACSOF010000168.1:0-14138 GCF_014349205.1 Photobacterium sp. BZF1 | reverse complement strand
CAATCAAAAATTATAGAGTATTTACTTTATTTTATAGCAAAGAACACTGTAGAAATACAACAATTAAATTATCTTTATTTTCGACCAATTAATATTTAAGCCCAACAACAAATCGACAACATTATAAATTCAACTGGTCTGATTTGTAGTATTTAACCCGCCACCTAAAATCCGCCACGAATAAATGCAGTGGCATTGTTCGCTATAAAACTAATTACATAAATCCAAAAGAATTCTCTATGTTCAAGAAGCGTTTGTTAACCTGTGCAGTTTTTACTGCACTTTCTGTGACGTCTGTACAAACTATGGCAGCCGGTTTCCAACTCAATAGCCAGTCGGCAACGGGCCTAGGCCGTGCGTTTGCCGGTGACGCGGTTATCGCTGATAATGCCTCTGCGATGGCACGAAACCCAGCAACCATGGCAATGTTTAATGAAACCAGCATGTCATTGGGCTTTACCGTTATTGATAGCGACGTACGAATCAAAGACGGTACTTATAACCAGCTGAAAATTGGTGGCTTACCTCCTATCGGTAATAACGAATTTGATATTTCCGGTACTGACGGCATCGGTAGCACCGCTGTGGTCCCTAATTTTTATTTAGTTGTTCCGATCAATGACCAGTGGGCATGGGGTGTCTCTGCATACTCCAACTTCGGGACTGGCACTGAGTTCAAAGATGATTTCGCCGCTTCGATCTTTGGCGGTACGACAGAAATCCAAAGCATGAACTTCGGTGCTAGTGTCTCTTACCGCTTGAACGATCAGTGGAGTTTCGGTGCTGGCCTAGATCTTATCTACGGCATGGGTAAACTAAAACGCGATATTGATTTTGAATACTGCCAAAATGTCAGTGATGGTTGGATACCAAGCTACCAATGTGATGAGCAAAGATTCAACGTTCTTGATGTCGATGCTTCTGGCTTTGCAGTTGGTGGTAACTTCGGTGTGGTATATGAGCTAAACGATAATCACCGTTTCGGCCTTTCATACCGCTACAGCCCGACTGTTACGGCCAAAGGTGATGTGGACACCATTGCCGGTAACAGCGACAAACTTGATATGCCACTGCCTGATATGGCCGAATTTTCTGGTTACCACCACCTAACCAATAAATTTGCCGCGCACTACAGTGTGCAATGGGTACAGTGGAGCGCGTTCGACTCGTTGCAAATTGCTGGTATTGAAAAAGAGTACGCATGGAAAGATGCCGGGCACGTCTCGGTCGGTGGTACTTACTACCTCAACAACGACTGGACACTTCGTGCAGGTTACATGTACGACGTTGCCGCCACTGACGAGCTAAAGTCCATCTCCATCCCAGATTCTGATCGCCAATGGCTTTCAGCTGGTTTTACCTATCACATTGACTCACGCTCGAACATCGACTTCGGTGCAACTTACCTGATCGGTAAAGACACCCAAGTCGATGAATTTATGGGCGTTGAAATTGGCGGAATGCCGATCGGTACAAGTGTTTCTGCAACTACTCGCTCAGATGCGATTTTGGTCGGCTTGCAGTACAGCCGTTCTTTTTAATCAATAATTCCTTCTAATAATGGTATAGACGGAGGCCAAAAATGGTCTCCGTTTTATTTTCTGCTCATTTGGCTCTACTTTGTCATTTTTTTGTTTTTTTTCATGAATTAGCATGGTGAAGCCCCTGTCTTGGGTCTAAGATTTATTTTATCAATTTCATGATTGCAGCATATTTCTTTTATGTGATAAATCAGAATGCCATGCTCAACGTCGCATCACGATATTGGTCAATGCCATGAGAAAGACAAGAACCGTACATAAAATCCGTTTTGGCAAAAAGAGCGGCCTCCACACAACATTTATCAAGCAATCAGAGCTTGAACAGCTAAATCCATTTGTGCAGTGGGATCATTTCACCGCTAAAGCCCAGCTCCATTCCAAGCGGCTCGATTATGAGAGCCACTCAGGGGTCGATGCCGTCAGTTACCCCGTCATCGGTAAATTGAGCCATCACGACTCAACCGGCAACCATGTCACCCTTGCTAGCGGCGATGTTCATATCATGACTTCCGGTGATGGCATTATTCACAAGGAAATCATGACGCCGCAAAACGGTCAAATTGAGTCATTCTGTCTAGGTACTATTCTACCTGCGGGAAAAGTAGAGATGTCACCGGCAAGCTGCATCAATTTACACGCCCAGCAACTTCCCCTGATTGAAGAGCATGATTCAACAACCAAAGTCATTATTGGAAAGTATAAAAATGTCGCCAGCCCGGCAACCTACAGTATTCCAATGACATTTCTCGATATCATGATCGCTCCGTACGGATGTTGGTATTTCGAACCCGATCCTGAACAATTGACAGGTTTTGTTTATCTACGCTCAGGGAGCGTGTATATCAGCGGTAGCCAACTCCATAAACACCAGATGGCGACTTTGACCCCGTCACCATTACCCATTGAAGTCAGAACCAGTAAACTCGGTGCTAGGATCTTTATTGTCACCGGCAAACCCCAGCAACAACCCTTGTTCTCAAACCATCACTCTGTTCATTCATCACAGCAGAACATGTCAAAAGCGACCCAAAACATTGGCCGTTTGTTAACAGCGAGAAAGTAACCTCGGCCCTCAAACCCCACATTTGGTGACATTGCTCCCAAAAATAAGCACTTCTGTGGAGCATACCTTCCCCACAAAAGCCCGCTCGTTGCGGGTTAAATTTGACTCATCAAGGCGATTTATAAATCAAGTGTTTCATCTATTCTTGGCTTATCAATCTTAGTGGCGCTTTTTTACCCTCCACGATACCCACAACCAATACTCACCTTTCAACCCCTACCGGAAATTATCCCTCAGCGGAATCACGCAAACTATAACCGAAGATAAATAAGTGTTTAAATTTCATTAGTTTACTCTATCATCCAAACATCTACGGCTCCCTAACTGGTCGCTACTTTATGCCCCTAGTTCTCACCCATTCTGGTTTTCCTTTACACTCGCGTAAGAAATTATTGCTGCCTGTTTTGAGTTGCCTATGGGTCACAAAAGGGTATGCCAGCGACTTAGAACAGTTAATGGCCATGAGCTTAGAAGAGTTAAGCTTGGTGGATATTCAGGTAACGTCTGCGGCAAAAAAACCTCAATCCCTCAAAGATATACCCACTGCCGTTTACGTTATTTCCAATGAGCAAATCCGCCGTAGCGGGGTTCGCTCTATCGCTGAAGCCCTGGCACTAGCACCAGGGGTACAAGTTACCCGTATTTCCGAATACAACTGGCAAGTGTCGTTGCGGGGGCTCAATGACGTATCGTTTAACAAACTGCTGGTGATGATCGATGGACGGAGTGTCTACAGCCCACTGATGTCCGGCACCTTTTGGCACACTATCGACACCTTGCTTGAAGACATTGACCGCATTGAAATTATTCGTGGCACTGCAGGTACCATGTGGGGGGCTAACGCGGCGAATGGTGTTATTAATATCATCACAAAAGATAGCGAAAATACGCAAGGTCACTTTGGGCAGATAGCGGGTGGCGAATATGGCTACCGGGAATTGAACTATAGGTACGGTACCCGGTTCAACGAAAACTTCACTGCCAGAGGCTTCGTGAAAGGCGTTAAAGGCCAGTATTACATTGATAATGATGATACCTGGCGTAACATCCGTGGTGGGCTCCGCACTGACTACAAAAATGACAATCAGCATTTCACCTTTCAAGTAGGTGGGTACCAAACAAAGTCTGAGCACCAATGGCTCTATGCCGACTTATCCTCGCACCTCAACAGCTATTACTATCAAACAGAGCTCAATGCTTACTCCGAAGGTGCCTATATCAGTACCCGTTGGAAGCAACGGCAAGATACTCAATATTATGAAATGAATCTGTGGGCTGATACCAACGCCACTGATGAGCCTTCTGCTGCAGGAAAATTCCATACTGTAGATATCGACTTACTCAGTCATCACCAACTAACCCCAAGCCAGCAATTAACTGTCGGTGGGGGTGCCCGCGTTATCCACCGCCGAACAGAACCTTACCCTGACAGTCATTATAACCGTGTCGAACCATGGGGACGATACAGCCTTGATCCTGTCGGTACAGATACCATCGTAAATACATATGCCCAACTGGAGTCCGAGCTATCTAATTCGGTCACATCCACCATAGGGATCAAAGTTGAGCACTTTAGCCTCAATAACAGCACAGAACTGCAACCCCAAGCGAGATTGTTATACCAGCCAAACCGCGAGCAACAATTTTGGCTGGGTGCTGCACGTGCTGTGGTGGCACCATCATTTCTCAACACCAAAACCGATAGCTATTTCCTGGCATCAGTTTGTGTCAGTGAAGGTTGCCAAGACCATCACCCTGGAATTATCTACACGGCAGCGAATAAAGATCTAAAAACAGAATCAGTGCTCACTCTGGATATGGGGCACCGGTACTTTGCATCTGATGCCTTAACGATTGATAGCACTTTGTTTTACAGCCAATACAAGAATCTACTCATGGAGAGCGACAGCCAATGGCGCTGCGTGTATGGCCTATGCAAAGATGGCACACAGCTTCCTGATAACATGTTTGTGATGGTGCAAACGAGTAGCGATAACTTAGCGGTAGACAATTATGGATTTGAAACCGCCATTGAATGGCGGCCATTGCCAGAACTCAGCCTATTCACTAGCTATAGTTTTATGCAGACTTCTGCCTCCTGTACAGGGCATGTCAACTGTGGACCTGATGCGGTTTCCGGCAGTAAGCTGAGGTATAACCACCAGCCATCACACCTATTATCAGTACAGAGCCTATGGCAAATTAACCCTAACTGGCAGCTTGATCTGTGGTTCAAACACAAAAGCGCCATCTCCATCTCACATCAATATTTTGACGCCCCTTCAGTCAGTACTTTGGATGCTCGATTTGCCTGGCAAAAACAACCCGACTGGCCTCGAATAGAGTTGATCATCGATGCCCTTGGTAAGGCTCCCTACCAAGACATGCCATTCATGCACAAAATCGACCAGAATATCTTCCTGATGGCAAGTTGGGGGATACATTGATGCTACAACGCTGTTACCTATCGCTCGCTTCGGCCATTGCTTTCTTTGCCCTGCCCTTTAGTTGGTCAGTGTATGGCAAAAACCACTCCGTACAAAGCTTTGCTGAGCACGATATAAAAGCTGTCTATGTGTATCGGTTAGCGAGCTTCATCCGCTGGCCCGAAGGACAAAAGAATAACTTTGTTGTATGTACCCTTGGAAAAGACAATACAACTCGCAGCTTGGAAACCCTCTTTCGCCAGCAGCATGCTAAAGGCCATATCAAAGCGGTCAACTCGTTAACAGATGCAGCATTACAGTGCGATTTAGTGTTTGTCACTCAAAACGTGATTACGCAGTTCAACCCACTCCCACAGTATAAAGGGCTGCTCACGATCAGCGACTCTCCAGTCACAATGAAGGAAGGTGGAATGATTGAGCTAAGAACGATGAATTACCAAGTAAAGCCCGTTTTGCATCTAGAAAATATCAATAACGCCCAACTCAATGTCAGTTCACAACTGTTACGTATCGCTATTCTCGTTTCCGGCCAAGAAGGGGAACATGGCAATGATAATGAATAATTGGTTAAAAAACCGCACCCTCAAGCAGCGCTTGTCTTTCCCGGTTATGGCATTCAATTTGCTGGTATTGCTCGGCTTTCAGTTTATTAGCTATCAGAGCTATTTGACTATTGAGCGTGAAAATTTTATTTCGAGAACCCAAATACTCGCCAAAGGCGTTGGGAGTAACCTCTCGGCTCCTATATTGTTCAATGACCGCCTAGCCGCCAAAGAAATTCTATCCGCACTCAAAGCTGATGAGCGTATTGTCAAAGCAAAGCTGAGATTACCGGATCACAGCTTGTTTGCCGAATATGAAAACAAAACACTGCCTTTCTCAGCACCAGACGAAACTGAACAGAAATATGCTCTCCAACATGGCTACCACATTGGCAAAGACAACCTTTATCTTGCTGTACCTGTTACCATTGACGGGGAAGAAATTGCCCAAATTTATCTTGCGGTCTCACTGCAGCAGCTTAACGAGATGCGCCAAACCCAATTGGAAATCAGCCTTCTTCTCATAGTCATACTGGTTTTCAGCAGTTTTTGCTTTATCAACCAAATCCAGCGCTGGGTGGTTACACCTATTACCGAGCTTAATAAAGGTATTCAACGCTTAATTCAAGGGGATACGCACCAACCTATACCGTACAACCAATTTTCCAACGCCGAACTCTACCAGCTCACACTGGGTTTCAACAATCTGGTCACAACCATCCAGCAACGGGACCAAGAGCTACGAGCAGCAATGCAGAAACTGGCATTAGAAAAATCCTTTGTCGATGAGGTGATTGAAACCGTTCAACATGCCTTGGTGGTGGTCGATAAATCAGGCAAGATCACATTGACCAACCATGCTTGCCAATCCATGTTCGAGCTCTCTTCTTTCCAGCTCTTCAGTAAATCACTTATCGATATACTCAGGCCATCAGAAAGAGACGCCTTTGAGCGAATACTTAAAAATGTACTGCTTAACAATAAGGAAATAGAGCAGCTGACAATAGAGAGCCGAGCCCATTCTCAAGAGGTAAGGACTTTCCAATTAGTAAGCCGCCCGTTATGCCATCAACAGCAAACCCTGTTTGGCATTGAGGATGTCACAGAGCGCCAGCATGCGGACCAATGAACCCTATAGCCCAAACCAGCAAACGGTGATTATCAGATCTGATCTACGTTCAATGAAGAAGATAAAGCAGTTGGTATAGATTTGATTAATTGCATATCGCTACCGCTCGACTTTCAACTAAAGCGGTAGCGACATAAATAGAATGGAATCGCGATTAACGGTTAGCTAGACGGAACGTCCCTTTCGAGCTAAACCAAACTGCCTGAGATTTTTTGCGGCCTAGCAGCATTGGGCCATCATCAAAGAAGAGAAAGTTCTTCCAGTTACGCTTGAACACATCCCACTTAGTTTCAATCACGTTGTACTTTTCGTAACAGAAGAAAACCGTCGTGTTATCTTCCCAATCAAGGAAGTCTACCATTTCTTCCGGCAATTCTGGTTCGTCACTATCCCAAGCAGCTTGCCAATCAATAGGCTGAGACCAGATCTTATCGTTATGGGCCCAATCCCCTTTTTCAAAGTGATCAGCATCAGGACTTTGACGGCTTACATGCTCGCCCCAAATTTGGGAAGATCGTGCTTGGGTAAACGGTTTGATTAAGGCCAAGTCTGATTCGGCAACAGGCATTGATGCGTGGGTGAAAATCCACTTGCGGGAATAGTTATCTAACTCTACGTAGTTCATGGGACGACCTAACAATTCAAGACGGTGGAAATGTACCTGAGTCGGCCCTATTGTGCCAGTAGTTATCTGGGTTTCGCGCTAATTACCCTATCGTTTATACCAATCGAGCGGAGACAAACCGCTCGATATACCCGTGTAATGAGTGTCTATTTTTTCTGATCCCACAGATTACTCACCCACCCCCCAACAGCATCATCATAATGACAACCGGTGTAGTGTTTCTCGACAACATTGGCTTCTTGTTTGTTGGATTCAATCATTTTAGAAATGTGGCATGCCATCGGATCGCCACCTGTCGTCAAACGACGCCGAGTCGCTACTTCTTTGATGATTTGCAAGCGGTAAGCCGAGTTCATTTTCTTCATCTTTCCACACCTCTGTTGATTGGGCCCAAATAAAAATAGGAGGCGTTAAGAAAATCGTCAAATAACAGACTTATAAAGTTCATACATATCAACTACGGCGAAAATAACGTAGCTATATATTTCAATGAGTTAATCCCACAGTTTTTATCCTGTTATTTAGCATGTTCACAATAGCAACATAAGCTACTGATATATAAAGGCTAAAAATGTCATTAAAATTTCTTTATTTGTACAAAAAAGATTCACGATTTTGCGACTGATATCTCTCTTACAAAGCTGCCTCATTTATCTGACAGTACCGCTGGGTAATATGCGTAATGTCTAATCTCACAATATTTTTACTTCCGGTAAGTAGCAGTATCCCAATGGACGCTTTAAAATGAAAATCAAATACAACAACAACTTATTATATGTACAACTTAGCCACCAACCTCGAACGTAACGCCGACTTTCGAGGCAATGACACCGCTTTAATTTTCAATGACGAGAAATTAAATTTCCGAACCCTAAATGAAATGGTCAATGCTATTGCCAACCACCTTTGTGAAATCGGTATCAAGCCGGATGACAAAGTGGCAATATCTTGCCCAAACATGCCCGCTTTCGTGATTGGTTATTATGCTATCCAAAAAGTGGGCGCAGTGACGGTCCCACTCAATATTATGCTCAAAGGCCCAGAAGTGGCCTACCACCTTAATGATTCCGACGCTGTTGCTATCATCAGCTTCCAAGGCAACAGTGCCCTGCCAAGCGGTGAGTATTGTTTCGAAGGGTTCAAGCAAACGCCACTCTGCCAACATTTTATTTCCATTGAGTCCGGTAGCGGTGAGCCTTTACCAGAGGGAGCCCACAGCTTTAACCAATGGCTAACCTCAGGCAGTACTCATTTTGAGGCCGTTTACCGCAAGGCTGAAGACACCTGCGTGATCTTGTACACATCCGGGACCACTGGCCGTGCCAAAGGTGCAGAACTAAGCCAGAGCAACATGCTGTGTAACGCCCAAGCCTGCCAAGCACTGACAAACCAAAAAGGCTCTGATGTCAGCATTGCTATCTTGCCGTTGTTCCATACTTTTGGGCAATCGCTGATCATGAACACATCCATATTGGCTGGTAGCGCATTAGTTCTGATCCCTCGCTTTGTTCCTAAAAATGTTTTCCAGCAAATGCACAAGCATAAAGTTACCCATATGGCAGGTGTACCCACCATGTTCATGGGACTCCTTGCTTTTGCCGAGAAGCATGGCAGCGCTGAGCTAGACGAAATTGCCGATAACCTGAAAGTCGCTATTTCTGGTGGGGCTTCCATGCCTGTCGAGATCCTCAAACAATTCGAAGATAAGCTGAAAGTACCCGTCATCGAAGGCTATGGGTTGTCTGAGTCCTCTCCTGTCGCCGCCTTCAACCATCTTGAGTATGAACGCAAGCCGGGCAGTATTGGCCAACCGTTGCCAGGCGTTGCGATGAAGGTTGTCGATGACAAGGGGGAAGAAGTCCCCCGTGGCAAAGAAGGTGAATTACTCATCCGCGGCCATAACGTCATGAAAGGTTACTACCAGAAGCCGGAAGAGACCGCTAAAACCGTGGTTAATGGTTGGCTTCATACCGGTGATATCGTGCGTATGGATGATGAAGGCTATGTCTACGTTGTCGACCGCCTGAAAGAAGTGATCATCCGTGGCGGGTTCAACATTTACCCGCGTGATATTGAAGAAACCTTCATGACGCATCCAGATATTCAGATGATTGCCGTTATTGGCGTCCCTCATAAGACTTACGGTGAAGAGGCAAAAGCCTTTGTTGTCCTGAAGGAAAATGCAACTACCACAGCGAAAGAGCTTGTTGCTTGGGGGAAAGAACGCCTTGCTGATTACAAGTACCCGCGCTTGATTGACATCGCCGAAGAATTACCGATGACCGCAACAGGTAAAATCCTCAAGCGCCTTTTGAAATAGTCCTTTTTTCAGGAGGCTATAACCTAATTGTTGGCCTGTTATAGCAGCAGGCCAATTTGGCAAACTGCCGCCTGCCCTGCTAACTTAATTACATTATCCTAGGTATTAAATAGCGAAGGTGTAAGTGTGCAGGTTAACCTTTTTTTGTTCCTATTGGCTTTCCTAAGCAGTGTCGCTTCCGCCCAGACCTATGCCGAACCTTCTCCTGCCTTGCATCAGTGTACCAAGACCCTGACATACCAGTTATTTTTCAATAATCTCAAAATAGGCCAAATGACGAGAGTATTGCGCTGGCAGGACAAACAAGCCCAAATTAATTCCTACAGCAATATTGAAGTTCTAGCGACCAAAACCCGGTTTAACCAACAAAGCCAAGTTTTCTGGTCTGAAGAGCAGCAGAGCTTTCTCTCGAAAGGTTTCCGCCGTGAAGTTAAAGGTTTGCTAGGAGGCAAAACAGAAGTCTCATTCAACGGTGATGGCAGTTCATCCAAAGTCACCGTCGATGGCAAGGTATCATCATTCACTAGTGATAGCCTGCCGTTGCTCGATGCTGATGCCATTGGCAGTCAGATGAGGCTTAGCTTGATAGAAGGAAAGACCCAATTCGAATACAACCTGCAGGACACCGACGATGTAAACCGCTATTACTTTCAGGTCAAGGGGCGGGAGCGTATCAACTCCAACTTTGGTAGCGTCAACACCATAAGGGTTGAACAAGTCAGAAAGAGCGACCGGAAATTTGTCATGTGGTTTTCGCCAGATGTCGACTACCAACTGGTCCGTGCTACCTATAAACGAAAAATTCTCGACCTTAAGGCTGTTTTACTCAGCAATAAGCAAGTCTGCCCTGCAACCAATCAGTTTTCCTCCACAGCAACATCAAATCAGTAGACGATTACTCTTTGCTGATCATTTCATTGTTACCTTACCGCCAATCATTTTCAGGGCTGGCGCCCCACGAATTAAAGTGTCTCTGGCAAAAGTTTGTTCGCAATGAGGGCAGACTCCTTCTTGCAAGGTAAAGTCCTTGACGATCCGCTCCTTGAAGCATTTTACTAACGCCCCTTTGCCACCCTTGCGGTATTTATACAACTGGGTTTTACACCCTGCGCAATAGATTTCAACGGTTTTGGTTGGACCTTTTTTATTTGGTTTTGCCATGAAGGTGCTTTGTTCTTACCTGAGCCAGAAGTTGATCGATATGTTCGAGATGATCATCATGCACACCAGCATGGTTACCATATTTGGGTTGGTGACGATCATTTTCCAGAGGATGATGCCAGCCAATGGTCGTCTCGACAAATGTTTTGGCAAAGCTACCAGATATCGACAGGCAACCGGCTAACACCGTATCGACATAGGTCTGCATGATCGGTTGTTGATGACAGGGGGGCTCATGATCATCCTTGGTGTAAACCCAAACCGGTATATCCCCACCTAATGGACGGTGCGTTTCTACTTGGGTCGGATCAAGTTCTATACGGCGATAGCCCCTTTCACGGTGATCAAACTGCTGCAATGCCTTTTCATCTACTCTGACAAGCACACCATTGCAGCGGCCATCACCCAGCGCTGCGACCAAGGGCGAAATACGGTAAGAGCCATCCACCTTCCCCCAATGGCGCTGTAACCCATTCACGGTAACAGGCTGGGCTTCTTTTGCCTGCCCGGTTAACAAGCGGGATGCGTGGTTAATCAAACTACCATAACCAAAAATATACATAGACCTGCAAAACCTCTCAAAAACTCGCTTAAAGGGATAAGCCGAAAAAGCGTGAAAATTGCTGCCATTGCTCAATCACTTCTGACAATGTAGCACGTTTAAACATCACTTCGGTACCCGGTCTTGCTTGAGCCAGCCTAGGTAAATCAATACGGGCAACGCAGCCTAGTTTTGGATATCCTCCAAGGGTCTGCCTATCATTGAGCAATACAATCGGCTGGCCATTAGGTGGAATTTGAACCGCTCCCAACGCTATCCCCTCAGAGACAATGCCGTCAACTTCGGCATGGATTGGCACTCCCAATAATTTGCACCCCATACGATCAGTTTCCTGGCTCACAGTATAGCGACCTGAATAGAAACGCTGCTTTTCGCTCTCTGGAAAACTGGTGTGCTGATAGGACTCAATCACCCGCAACTTAATGGGTTTGCTGTAGTCTGGAATAAACCGTGCAGACGCTTGGCGGCTAACTGACTGTCCCTCTTGCTGTTGCAAAAGACTCATTTCGACCAGACTTGCCGATAAGGTATCTCCTTTTTCAAGACCTTTCCCTTGGTGTAAGCCTCCTAATTGGTTGCGCGGTACACTGGATGCACTGCCAAGTATCTTAGGAACATCAAATCCACCCTGTACAGCAAGGTATGCCCTAAGGCCTGAGCGGGCAAAACCAAACACAAGTGCCTGCCCTTTTTTTACTGCAACGCTTTGCCACATAGGTATCGGCATGCCATCCAGTAGCGGCTGCATATCCGCCCCTGTCACAGCGATGTGGCAGTCTTGCTGAACCAGAAATTCAGCCTGTCCGAGTGTAATTTCCAACATCGCCCTATTAGCACTATTACCTAATAGGTAGTTGGCCCAGCAATAGGCGTGCAAATCAACCGCGCCGCCTTGGCTAAGACCCTGAGCACCAGCACCATAGCGGCCAATATCTTGGATTAGCGTGAGCATGCCCGGGCGGATCACTTCCATTGTGACCATATCTGTCCTCCTTGAGCCAAAAAAGCGTCTTTGGATATTGGGGTAAAAGTCACCTGATCGCCGACCTGGAAAGGCGTCATCGGTGAATTATCGGGCTGAAATAATATCTGTGGACAGTTACCAATGATTTGCCACCCTCCCGGTGAATCATTTGGATATACCGCCGTCTGCTGGTTGGCGATGCCCACACTACCTGCTGGTACCCACTTACGTGGCTCAGTATGCCGAGGGGCGGCGATAGACTCATCAACTGATGCGAGAAAGGCAAACCCCGGCGCAAACCCAATAGCGCAAACCGTATAAACTTGTTGGCTATGGCGCTCTATCACCTCATCAACACTTAGCCCTTTGGCTTGCGCTAACACGGCCAAGTCAGGGCCTACCTCTGCCCCGTAATAAACGGGCAGGGAGATCAGCTTTGGCTCATAATCGCTATGCGCAGATTCGACCTCTGGCGCTTCGCCCTTTTGTTCTAATGTTGCCGAAAGCGATGTCAAAACACCGACAAGTTGCTCGTAAGTCAATAAATCCGGACGATACTGTATCAACACCGATGTATATGAGGGGATCACCTCTATCAAAGCGGGATGCGATAAGGTCTGTAGGTAGGCAACAAAACGGCTGATCTTAGGAGTGAGCGAAAGATCAATTTGATCACCGAAATAGACAATCGCATTGCACTCAGAAACGGCTTCAACCTTGAACATTAGCCAGATCCTCAGCAAGTTGCCGGACCACCGCTATCGATTCGTCATTGTCGCCGTGGACACAAACCGTATCGACATCAAGCGTCAATGTTTGACCGTCAATAGTGGTGACTCTCCCTTTGGCTAACTCTGCAACCTGCTGGCGGATGCGTTGGCTGTCATGGTAAACCGAGCCGGCTTCGGCTCTTGGCACCAATAAGCCCTCGCTATCATAAGCCCTGTCAGCAAAGCCTTCGAACAGTAGCTCGACGTTCCGCTGTGCTGCGAGTTCTTTATAGTGCTGGTTATTACGCCGGGCTAAGATCATCAGTTTTAGCGGCAGGGTACGGTATTGGTTTAAATCAGATACGGCACTGACTATCGCTTCGAAGATCCATGGCTGTGCCATCATATCGTTGTATAGGGCGCCATGGGGTTTAACATAGCTAACACCACCACCGTAAAGCTGACACAATGCATCTAACGCGCCAATTTGATAGGCCACTAACCGGGTAATTTCTTCGGCGCTATGGGGAATGGAACGACGCCCGAACCCACTCTTGTCGTCGTAGCCAGGATGGGCACCAATAGCGACATTATCTTCCACCGCCAATTGTATGGTCTTAGCCATATGGTCGGGGTCTGAGGCGTGGAACCCACAGGCAATATTGGCCATGTCGATATATGGCATAACATCGGCATCCTTACCCATCGTCCAACTGCCAAAGCTCTCGCCCATATCACAATTGAGTTTCATATCTGCTCCCTGCTTGTACCAAAGCTAGTTTGTTCGTTTTCAAACTAAGTGGTTGATATTAAATCTACTCAAGTAAGTATAACAAGCGGGCAGTATGAGGAAAGGTTGGGAAGGCCAGATACGAAAAAGCCCCAGCATTTCTGCTAGGGCTTTTTCTTAAAATTGGAGAGACGTGGCCGACTAGGTACACGAGGTTCCTCGCGTGAGCACATCTTCCTTAAATTTGGAGCGACACACGAGGTTCGAACTCGTGACCTCAACCTTGGCAAGGTTGCGCTCTACCAACTGAGCTAGTGTCGCAAATGGAGGCGCGTCCCGGAGTC
>NZ_JACSOF010000167.1:0-14249 GCF_014349205.1 Photobacterium sp. BZF1 | reverse complement strand
CTATCGCCTATCGCCTATCGCCTATCGCCTATCGCCTATCGCCTATCGCCTATCGCCTATCGCCTATCGCCTATCGCCTATCGCCTATCGCCTATCGCCCATAGCCCTCTATCAATTCGCTAACTGGCTACACACATCTGCCGTGATTGGCTGGGTTACCATCGGGCGGCCACGCATATCCATGATTACGATATTGTAGTTAACCCCCTCGCTTACCATCGGGCTTAGCTCTGCGCTGTTGCAATAGTTGAGCGCAGCACTTTTGGCAGCTCGAGTAGGCGGCGTCTTACCACCACCACCATACAAAATGGTGATTTCGACAATGTTTTCCCGTGCTTGGGCTTTCATGATCTGGTATTGGTCGATCTTCTCGTATGGCGCCTTGTTGTTGATGGCCATCGCGCGAGCTTTGGCCATGTCCAGGATAGCCTGCTGCTCTGCGTTTGATGCACAGCCTGCCAGCAGGGCAGCGCCTAGTAAAACGAGGGTGCGTTTTAGCATAACGTTGTTATCTCAAAATCGGTTATGGAAGTACTTTTTTGAACGGCTTGACGATCACTTTTTCGTAGACGCCGGCTTCAATATAAGGGTCGGCATCGGCCCAGGCCTGGGCATCGTCAAGGGAGTTGAATTCAGCGATCACGGTTGAGCCGGTAAAGCCCGCTTCACCTGGGTTCTCGCTATCAATCGCAGGCATTGGGCCCGCAACTAGCAAGCGGCCTTGCTGTTGGAGATCTTTTAGTCTTGCAAGGTGCTTTTCACGCACGCTCAAGCGGCGCTCAAGGCTGTTTTCGACATCTTGGGAAAAAATAACGTACCACATGTAGCTCTCTCCTTGTAACTGCTGCTCTCGATAGATATTGGTGAAATTTGTAATGAGGCAGCAATGTGTGACAAATTTTTCCTATCATAAATGAAAAAAAAAGCCCTAGCATTAGGATAGGACTTTTTTGCGGAACTTTGCCAAAGTTTGACAATGTCGCTATGTGTAATGGGTGCTTTTTCTTTTGTTCACAACGCTTTTGTGGCTAGTGCTTTTGCACCGGACGCGGCCTGCCGTCAGCATCGATAGCAACATAGTTGAAGGTGGCGTCGCACACCATAAAGCGGTCTTCGATGTTTTCATCGCGTACTGGCTTGATCCAGACCTCAAGGTTGATGCTCATTGAAGTGCGGCCAATCTTGGTACATTCGCCATAGACACATACCACGTCACCCACACTGACGGGCTTTTTGAAGGTAATGCTCGATACCGATACGGTAACGATACGGCCACCGGAGATCTCCTTGGCAAGGATACCACCTGCGAGGTCAAGCTGGGACATGATCCAGCCACCGAAAATATCACCGTTGGCATTGGTGTCGGCTGGCATGGCGAGAGTGCGGAGCAGCAGTTGCCCGCGTGGGATGTTGTTTTCTGATGTCATGTTGCGACTCTGTACTACTCTGAATCAGGTTCTTTTGGCATATGGTGGTAAATATAGCCGCCGGTGGCAATGGTGAAGATCAAAGTCAGGATCAATAACCCAAAGACTTTGAAATTAACCCACACGTCTAGCGGCAAACGGAAGGCAATATAGACATTCACGACGGCACATACAACGAAAAACAGTGCCCAAGCACCGTTGATCCTGTTCCAGACAGTGTCTGGTAGTTCCAATTCTTTGCCTAACATGCCCTTAATCAGCGGCTTACCCATATACTGGCTGATAGCGAGTCCTGCGGCAAAAATCCCGTAGACGATGGTGACTTTCCATTTTATGAAGTTGTCGTCGTGCAGGAAAATCGTCAGCCCGCCGAATACTGCCACCATCACAAAGGTAACCAGCTGCATCTTTTCTACTTTTTTATACAGTACCCAAGTTACCGCAATTTGAATGGCGGTCGCGATTATCAGGGCCCCGGTCGCGACATAGATGTCGTGGGTTTTATAGAGAATAAAGAATACGACCAGAGGAATAAAATCAATCAGTTGCTTCATGTTGATAGCCATAAAATACATATAAGCTGCTTATAGTATATCAATAAGCAAAAGGCTGCAGGTTTAACCCTGCAGCCCCCGAGGTCTGTCATACTGGTTTGTATTACTTTGTATCGAGTAGCCTAGATGCGATGGCTGGACTCTGGCTCCGGCGTGTCCTGCGGCGCATCGTTGATCATGTTATCGACAATGACTGCACAAGCGGCATCACCGGTGATGTTAAGTGCAGTACGGATCATGTCGAAGATACGGTCAAGGGCAAACAACAGCGGTAGGCCTTCGATGGGAATACCCGCTGCCAGCAATACGGCGACAACCAAGAATGACGGACCCGGTACACCTGCCTGACCAACAGCACCCAGTGTTGATGTCACGATAATGGCAACGTAGGCCCCCATACCCAGCTCGACATTGAACATTTGGGCAAAGAAGATAGCAACCAGGCCGTAGTAAATGGCATTGCCACTCATATTGATGGTTGCACCCAGCGGCAATACGAATGAAGCGGTCGAGTTCTTCACGCCCAGCTCTTCTTCACACACTTCCATGGTAACAGGCAAGGTTGCCATGGAAGAAGCTGTCGATAGGGCAACAGCCTGTGGTTTCTTCATCGCTGACAAGAACTTCAGCGGCGACGTCTTGCTGAAGGCTTTGATCATTGCTGGGTAGAAGATGAAACCGTAGATCAAGATAGCAATCACATAGACCACGAATAGCTTGAATACCACCATCAGCGCGCCAAAGCCGAAGGTACCTACCGCATCTGCCATCAGACCGAATACGCCAAGAGGGGCAACCTTCATTACAACGTTGATCATCCATACCATGGCATCAACAATGGCATTTACACCGTTGATCAATGGGTCACGGCGTTCTTTTTCCAGCTTCGAAACAGCAATACCGAAGAAAAGGCAGAAAACCAAAATTTGCAGGATATTTGCTTCATTCAGTGACTGGAAAACGTTGGTCGGGATCATGCCGAGTACGGTAGCCCAGAACGTCGGCATCTCACCTTTATCGGCATAGACGTTAGAGAACATCCCCTCTACACCTGTCATGTCGACACCGACTCCCGGTTGGAAGACCACACCCATGAACAGGGCCAGAGCAACAGCAACCGCTGATGTCAGGCCGAAAAAGCCCAGGGTAGACAAGCCGACTTTGCCTGCCGATTGGCTACTGCCAAGCCCAGCAGCACCGGAGATAATGGCGACGGCGACCAAAGGGATCACCAACATTTTGATTAAGTGGATGAAGATGCTGCCTAGCGGGGCGAACATACTTGCAGACTGGCCCATCATCGCGCCGACGAGGGTTCCCACACACATGGCAATGACGACCTGCACGCCAATATTGCCAAACAGTCCTTTTTCTTTTAACACGGTTAGATACCTCAGTTGTGTTCGATATTGTTCGCAAAGCAATGGGTATAAAAAACATTGGTAATTTGTTTTGTAATTGTACTAAATGTTAACCCGATATTTTGCGCGTGTGTTTTTACACGGAAATATCATCTTTATCAATCTTTCTTTTACTTGATTGGTGTTATTGCCTTTCAAACTTGCAATTTGTTTGTACTAGGCGTTAACAAGTTGGTTACTGTATGGGGGAAGGAGGAAGAGATCTTTGATCTTGCACCAGAAAATATCAGGGAGATGCAAAAAGCCGCCCACAGAGTGACCTGGGGCGGCTTTTGTATTATGGCTTAACGCCGGAAAGGTTAGCCTTTGCGGGTTGCTGCCTTCATGTTGCTGATAAAGCTATGCATATTGCTGAGCATAGCATCGTCATCACCAAGGTTGTTCTCAATCACTTTCACCACGGCAGAACCAGAAATGGCACCGGCAGCACCGGCTTCAATCGCTTCGGCAACTTGCTGAGGCTCTGAAATACCAAAACCAAGCAGTGCTGGTGGCGCATTGTGTGTCTTCAGGCTTTCCAGCAGGTGGTTGATTGGTGCTCCTGCTTTGGTTTCGGTACCGGTTACACCGGCACGAGATAGCAGGTAGGTATAACCGCCACCGAACTCAGACACCGTTTTCAATGTATCTTCATCAGCATTTGGCGGCGCGATGAAGATTGGGTGGATGCCGTATTTTGCTGCAGCGTTACGGAACTCTTCAGACTCTTTCAGCGGCACATCGGCAACAAGAACCGAATCGACACCCGCTTCGGCGCACTTCTGGTAGAAGTTTTCGATACCATTGGTGAACACCAGGTTGGCGTACATCAGCAGGCCAATTGGCATGTCAGGATATTTGGCGCGGATCTGGCTCAACAGATCAAAACAGACTGCCGGGGTGGTGCCAGATTCCATAGCACGGATTGTTGCACCCTGGATAGTCGGGCCATCAGCCAGCGGATCAGAGAATGGGATCCCCAGCTCCAGTGCATCGGCACCGGCTTCTACCAAGGTTTCGATGATTTTCAGTGATTGCTCCGGGTTTGGATCACCGATAGTAACAAAAGGAACAAATGCGCCTTCGTTTTTCGCCGCCAGGCGGTCAAATTGGGCTTGGTAACGATCCATTACAGCACTCCTTTTGCATCTAGAATATCGTGTACGGTGAAAATATCTTTGTCGCCACGGCCTGATAGGTTAACGACCAGCAGCTGTTCTTTTTCTGGGTTGGCTTTGATCATCTTCAAGGCATGGGCCAGTGCGTGGGCTGACTCAAGTGCCGGGATGATACCTTCGTTGCGGGCAAGCGCCTGGAAGGCTTCCAGTGCCTCGTCATCGGTGACGGCTTCGTACTCGGCACGGCCAATAGCGTTAAGGTGGGCGTGCTGAGGGCCGACAGATGGGAAGTCCAGACCGGCAGAAACAGAGTAAGACTCTTCTACCTGACCATGTTCGTCCTGCATCAGAGGTGCTTTCATACCGAAGAAGATACCCAGCTTACCGTGTTTCAGCGGCGCACCGTGCATGTCGGTATCGAGGCCTTTACCTGCCGGCTCAACACCAATCAGGCCAACACTTTGCTCGTCGATGAAGTCCGAGAACATACCGATAGCATTCGAGCCACCGCCGACACAGGCGATAACGGCATCAGGTAGGCGGCCTTCTTTCTCAAGGATCTGGGCCTTGGTTTCTTCACCGATGATGTGCTGGAATTCGCGCACGATGGTCGGGAATGGGTGAGGACCGGCAGCAGTACCTAGCAGGTAGTGCGCTTTGTCGTAAGTGGCTGTCCAGTCACGCATAGCCTCGTTACAGGCATCTTTCAATGTTGCCGAGCCTGAATGGACAGGGATCACTTCGGCACCCATTAGCTTCATACGGAATACGTTAGGGCTCTGGCGCTCAACGTCTTTGGCACCCATGTAAACACGACACTTAAGACCGAGTAGCGCACAAGCCAATGCTGTGGCAACACCGTGTTGGCCCGCACCGGTTTCGGCGATGATTTCATCTTTGCCCATACGCTTAGCCAGTAGGGCCTGACCCAATACCTGGTTGGTTTTGTGGGCACCGCCGTGCAGTAGGTCTTCGCGCTTGAGGTAAAGCTTGGTCTTGGTGCCTTTGGTTAGGTTTTGGCACAAAGTCAGCGCAGTTGGTCGACCGGCGTACTCTTTTAGCAAGTCGATAAATTCTTTCTGGAAGCTAGGGTCTTGCTGGGCTTCAACAAACGCTGCTTCAAGCTGGTCTAGGGCTGGCACGAGGATCTGTGGGACGTACTGGCCACCGAACTCGCCGAAGTAGGCACTAATCTTACTCATGGTTTATTTTCCTTAATACTTTCTGATAGCCGCGAAAGCCGCTTTCAATTTTGTTGGGTCTTTTTTGCCGGGCTCACTCTCTACACCGGAATTCAAATCCAGTCCCCGGCAGCCAAGGTGGGCTGCTTCGCAGACATTGTCCGGGTTAAGGCCACCGGCCAGCATGGTGATTTGCTTTTGTTCGCTAGGGATCAGGCTCCAATCAAAGGCAACACCCGTGCCTCCAGATTGGTTACCGACCTTGCTATCGAGCAAGTGACGGTCGACCTGCCACTGACCAAGGTCTGGGGCCGTTTCAGTTACGCCGTGGGCTTTCCAAACTTCACACTCTGCTGGTAGCTGACCTTTTAGGGCTGCAATATAGTCTTGGTCTTCATCGCCATGAAGCTGAACCGCTGACAGTGATAGCGCCTCGGCAGCTTTAGCGACAGCCTCTGGGTCAGCATTGCGGAATACACCGACATATTTCAGTGGCGCACCGCTCATCACCATGCGGGCCTGCTCGATGTCGACATGGCGTGGCGAGCCAGACACAAAGATAAGGCCACCGTAAACTGCACCGCTCTGGTAGGCTGCTGCAGCATCATCGGCATGGGTTAGGCCACAGACTTTGTTGTCGCCCAGCAACACACGGCGAACTGCCAGTTCAAGGTTGTCTTCAGCCATCAGCGAGCTACCGATCAAAAAGCCGTTGGCATACGCCGACAGGTCACGTACCTGCTGGTTGTTGTAGATCCCAGATTCTGAAATCACAATCGTCCCTTCCGGAAGGCGTGGGGCTAGCTCTTTGGTACGGTTCAGATCAATGCTGAGATCGCGCAGGTTGCGGTTGTTGATGCCCACTACCTTGGCCTTGAGGGCAATCGCACGCTCAAGCTCCTCTTCATTACTGACTTCCGTCAGGATACCAAGGTTAAGCTGCTCGGCAACCTCGGCCAGTTCACGGTATTCATCATCGTTCAATACTGACAGCATCAGCAAAATGGCATCGGCATTGTAGTGGCGTGCAAGGTAGACCTGATAGGTATCAATCATGAAGTCTTTGCAAAGCACCGGCTGGCGAACTTGGTTACGCACCACTGGCAGGAAGTCAAAGTTACCCTGAAAGTATTTCTCATCGGTCAATACCGAGATAGCACTGGCATGGCCGTTGTACACCCGGGCAATCATGTTGAGGTCAAAGTCTTCGCGGATCAGGCCTTTTGACGGTGAGGCTTTTTTACATTCCAGAATAAACGCCGCCTGATCGCCCGATAGTGCGTCGTAGAAGCTGCGATCACTCGGGACTAGGCTGTCTTTGAACAACGCTAGTGGTTGCTCAGTTTTACGTGCATCAACCCAAATACGTTTGTCGGCGACAATTTTAGCTAGAACTGTTTCCATTTTAACCTCGTGCTGCAAGTTGGCCGACAAGCTCAAAGGCTTTGCCTGATTTCATGACATTGATGGCCTTCTCGGCATTGGCCTTGAGATCTTCTTGGCCAAACAGGCGAAGAAGCAGGGCCACGTTAACAGCGACAGCGCCCATTTGGGCATCGGTCCCTTTACCGGTCAGGATATTGGTAATAATGGCACGGTTTTCTTCCGGCTCACCACCCTTGATTGCTTCTAGCGGGTGGCTTTCAAGACCAAAGTCAGCAGGCGTTAAGGTGTACTCGGTGATTTCACCGTTAATGATTTCCGCCACTGTGGTTTCACCGTGGATAGCCACTTCGTCCAGGCCGCTGCCATGGACAACTGCCGCACGTTTCATGCCCATTGCTGCCATGGTTTCGGCAATCGGGCGAACCAGCGAAGCGTCGTAGACACCCATTAGCTCGATGTTAGGGCGAGCCGGGTTAATCAAAGGACCCAGCACATTGAAAATGGTACGGGTTTTCAGGGTTTGGCGAACCGGCATCGCATGGCGTACGCCGCCGTGGTATTCCGGTGCGAACAAGAAGCAGACGCCAAGGTCGTCAAGGGCTTCACGGGCCGTCTCCGGTTTCATTGCCAGGTTGATGCCGAATTTGTCCAGCAAGTCCGAAGAGCCTGACTTGCTTGAGACGCCACGGTTGCCGTGTTTGGCAACCTTAACGCCACAGGCGGCAGCCACAAAAGCCGCCGTGGTAGAGATATTGATGGTATTAGCACCGTCGCCACCGGTGCCGACGATGTCGGCAAAGTCGTACTCAGGGCTTGGGAACGGGTTGGCATTGGCCAGCAATGCTTTGGCGGCACCGGCGATTTCAGCTGGGGTCTCGCCTTTGATTTTCAGTGCTGTCAGTACCGCCGATAGCAGTACTGGCTCAACTTCGCCCTTGATAATGGCGTCAAACAGGGTTTGGCTTTCTTCTTGGCTCAGTGCCTGTTGGTCGTAGAGCTTGTTGGCAATGGTGTAGATGGTCGCATCCATAATAAAAATCCTTGTTGTCTATACCGGCTGATTATCGGTTCGGCTAATTATTGGTCGGTTGTCGGAGACGTGACCCAAGCCAGCGTATTGGTCAGCAGCTGGGCACCTTGGGTCGTGAGGATAGATTCTGGATGGAATTGATAACCACACACACGATCCTCATCATTGGTCACCGCCATGACCAGGCCGTCAACATCGGCAATGATATTCAGGCTCTCTGGCACCGTTTCGGCAACTAGCGAGTGGTAGCGGGCAATCGATAATGGGCTTGGCAACTCGCCAAACACCTCATGACCGGTATGGCTCATCATGGCTGATTTGCCATGCACGATTTCACCTGCGCCTGAGACCTTACCGCCGTAAGCTTCGACAATGGCCTGGTGGCCAAGGCAGATACCGATCATCGGAACCTTGCCGCGCACCTGCTTGATCAGCTCTGGCATACAGCCCGCATCGGCAGGGGCTCCAGGGCCCGGTGACAGCACCAGTACCGGATTGCTTTTCTCAGCCAGCGCCTGTTCCATCTGCTCGACAGTGAGGCTGTTGCGGTAAATCGTTACTTCGCAGCCCAGCGAGCGGAACTGGTCAACCAAGTTGTAGGTAAAGGAGTCAAAGTTATCAAGCAATACAATATGGGGTAGGGACATTAGTGGCTCCTTAGTGCGATTTACGTTCAGGGGCACTGTGTGCCTTGCGGATTGCTGTGATCACCGCTTGCGCCTTACCACGGGTTTCATCGGCTTCTGCCTGAGGGACCGAGTCGTAAACCACACCGGCACCGGCCTGGACGCTGGCAACATCATCTTCGACATAGGCCGAGCGGATGACGATACAGGTATCCATATCACCGTGGCCGGTCAGGTAGCCGACTGCACCGCCATAACTGCCACGGCGGCGCTGCTCGACCTCTCGGATAAGCTGCATCGCACGGATTTTAGGCGCGCCGGTCAGGGTACCCATGTTCATACAGGCCTGGTAAGCGTGCAGGGCATCCAGATCGCCACGTAGTTGGCCGACAACACGGGATACAAGGTGCATTACATGGCTGTAGCGGTCGACGGCAAGTAAATCTGCGACATAGCGGCTACCCGGTTCGCTGATACGGGCGACATCGTTACGGGCCAAGTCAACCAGCATCATGTGCTCGGCGTTTTCCTTCATGTCGCAGCGCAGTTCGAGTTCGATACGACCATCGAGGTCGAGGTTGATTGAACCGTCCGGGTTCTTGCCGCGACGGCGGGTACCGGCAATCGGGTAGATCTCAATCTGGTTGCTCTCGGTGCAGTATTTCAGGGCACTTTCCGGTGACGCACCGAACAGGGTGAAATCGGCATCCTGCAGGTAGAACATATAAGGACTTGGGTTGCCGATTTTAAGCTCTTTGTAAGCGTTTAGCGGTGACGGGCACGGCAGGGTGAACTGACGGGACGGTACCACCTGGAACACATCACCATTGATGACGTGCTGTTTTAGATCGACCACCTGCTGGCAGAAGTCTTCGTCGCTCACGCTGGCTACCGGCTCGCATTCATCGAGTAGCTGGGCGGCTGGCAGCGGCATCGGCTCCAGACAGGCTTCCTTGATGTGCTGCAGGCGGCGGCTCAGCTCGAAGTAGCTCGAGGTGTATTCGTCACCGCCGAACAGGGTAGCCTGCAACTTGCCTTTGCGGCGCTGGTGGTCAATCACCAGCAAGGTCTCGGCAATATAGAACAGGTAGTCCGGGCAGCGGTTGTCCTGCTTGACGCCTGGCAATGGCTCAAAGCCATCAACCACGTCATAGGCGAAAAGACCGCCGATAAATAACGCTTCGCGCGGGTGACCGGCAATATTGAAGGCATGCTGGATCATTCGCAATGCATCAAACGAGGAGGTCTGGCGCAGGCGGCTGTCTTCATCCAGCGCGCGTTCAGCTGATGGGAACGTCAGTTCCAGCTGGCGCCCCTCGCGTACTGCTGTGATATCGGCAGGCATCTTGCCTTCCAGGGTTTGCAGCACATTGAGGCCGTTATCGGTCAGGGCCTCGAGGGTGACCACTTTGCCGCGGCAGACAATACGGACTGCCGCGTCGATGAGCATCAGGCTCTTGAGGTCTTGTTTGGAGTCGATCTCGGCCGACTCCAGCAATAGGTTGTGTGGGCGGTCGCCACAGACGGAGTAATACAACTCCGTCGGATCCGCAACATAGGGTACATCGAGGCTGAGCAGTTCCAGCTCACCGACGCCTAGTGGGGTAGTATTCACAGCGTTCTCCCTGCCGTTTCTACAAACGGTTTCAACTCTTGCATCAACTGTTCAAACATTGGACCGGTCAGTGCCTGATGGCCGTCCGACAAGGCTTCACACGGGTTAAGGTGTGATTCAACGATAATACCGTCGGCACCGACTGCAGCCGCTGCACGTGAAAGTGGGATAACCAGTTCACGGACACCGGTACCATGGCTCGGGTCAACCACCACCGGTAGGTGGGTACGTTGCTTGAGGTAAGCCACGGCGTTCAAATCCAATGTGTTACGTGTTGCTGTCTCGTAGGTACGGATACCTCGCTCACACAGGATGATATTTGGGTTGCCTGCGTCGTAGATATATTCCGCCGCGAGTAACAGCTCCTCGATAGTGGCTGAAAGTCCGCGTTTGAGCAAGACCGGTTTTTTGCTTTCACCTACTGCTTTTAGCAGGGCGTAGTTCTGCATATTGCGAGCACCAATCTGAAGACAGTCGATGTATTCACACATCGAATCCATCTGGCTGACCTCCATAACCTCAGATACGGTCGGGATACCCAGTTGCTCGTTGGCTTTTTTCAGTAGCTTCAAACCTTCGACACCCATACCTTGGAAATCATATGGGCTGGTACGTGGTTTGTAAGCGCCACCGCGAAGGGCAACGGCACCATGTTTTTTCACCACTTCGGCAACGCTTAGCAGCTGCTCTTCAGATTCGACCGAACAAGGGCCAGCAATTACTGCGAATTTGTCGCCACCGACAGAGGCATTACCGAAACGAACCACGGTATCGTGGGCCTGCACTTCACGGCTGACCATTTTGTATTTGGTCAGGATAGGCTTGACGTTTTCGACACAAGGGTAGGCATCAAGGTGTAGCTGTTGCAGAACACGCTCATCGCCAAGCGCCCCAAGCACAATGCGCTCAACACCCGGCATGTAGAGAGGTTTGAGGCCGGCTTCTTCGATGCGGGCAAGAATTTCTTTGGCTTGTTCTTCGGTTGCGTTTGGCTTAAGTACGATGATCATATTCTTTTCCTCTTCAGGGCGCGGCATGTGGTTGGCGCTCTGGTAAAATCTTTGTCTGGCTGAATTTGGCTATAAAAAAACCCGCGTCGAGGCGGGTTCGTGTAATCTGTTTAAGGCACAGCTAATCACACCACCCGCGTTGGGAAGTGCCACCACCAAGATGAGAAAGCGCGGAGCTGACGATGAATTTGCTGTACCATGTATTTATCCTTTCAGTGTTATACAGGCTGTCAGTGAATATACTGAACCACCAATGTAGTACTGGGTAACTGCGTACTAGTAAACTAGTTCGCGAGAGTAAAGTCAAGAAGATAATTTATGTTGTTTGATTTACACAGCCATACCACCGCATCAGACGGTCGGCTGTCACCGCAAGATCTTGTACGGCGCGCCGCTGAGCGTCGGGTCGATGTATTGGCGATTACCGATCACGATACAGTGGCCGGACTTGCGCCTGCCGAACAAGTGATAGAAGCAGAAAATCTGCCTTTAACTCTCATCAAAGGCATTGAAATATCGACACTTTGGTCAAATTTTGATATTCACATTGTCGGATTGAATATCGAGCCCGAGCACCCGGCGATTGTTCGTATTATTGAAGAGCAGGCACAGCGCCGTGCCGATCGCGCTGCCTTGATGGGGGAGCGGTTGGAGAAGAACCGCATGCCAGGGGCACTGGAAGGGGCCAAGGCCATTGCCAATGGGGCCACGCTTACCCGTGCCCATTTTGCCCAGTGGATTGTCGAGCAGGGCTATGCCAAGAACATGCAGGCCGTTTTCAAAAAGTTCCTGACCCGAAACAACCCAGGCTATGTGCCACCCAACTGGTGTTCGATGGCCGAAGCGGTGGAAGCTATCCACCAGGCTGGCGGACAGGCCGTGCTTGCCCATCCCGGCCGTTACAATATGACCGCAAAATGGCAAAAACGCTTATTGACCGCTTTTGTTGAAGCCAAAGGGGATGCGATGGAGGTGGCGCAACCACAGCAATCTCCGCAGGAAAGGCGTTTGCTCGGCGATTATTCAATAGATTATCAATTACTTGCTTCACAGGGCTCTGATTTCCATTATGCCTCGCCATGGACCGAACTTGGCCGCAACTTGTGGTTGCCCAAGGGCGTGACTGAAGTCTGGCAGGACTGGGGCGTTGAGAAGAAACGGATAGAAGAGGAAGTGCGCGAATAGGCTGCATTTCCTATGGAGGAAGAATGAGTCAGTTTTTTTATGTTCACCCTGAAACACCGCAAGTCCGTCTGATTAACCAGGCGGTAGCCATTATCCGCAATGGTGGGGTGATCGTGTACCCGACCGATTCTGGCTATGCACTTGGCTGCCAACTGGAAAATAAATCGGCACTGGAGCGGATCTGCCAGATCCGCCGTTTGAACGACAAGCACAACTTTACCCTGCTGTGCCGTGACTTGTCCGAACTGTCGCAATATGCGCGTGTTGATAACGCGGCATACCGTTTGCTGCGTAACAATACGCCGGGTGCTTATACCTTTATTTTCAAAGGCACCAAGGAAGTTCCACGCCGTTTGATGAACCCCAAGCGTAAGACCATAGGTATCCGTGTGCCGGACAACGCTATTGCGCTGGCTTTGCTTGAGGCGTTAGGTGAACCGATGATGTCAACATCTTTGATTTTGCCGGGTAACGAAACCACAGAGTCTGATCCGGAAGAGATCCGTGACCAACTTGAGCATGCAGTGGATTTGATTATCAACGGCGGCTATCTGGGAGAACAGCCAACCACGGTGATTGATTTTAGCAATGACGAAATGGAAATCGCTCGTGTGGGTGCCGGTGATCCATCACCTTTTGAGTAATATCGGGTTAACAGGGTGTTTTCTGTGGTATCTCAGCTAAGCTTTTGGCATAATCCGCCATCGCTTTAAGATGGCTTAAAGCATGATGATATTTCGACGCCTGTGAAGGCGACAAAGGTTTGTCTAATGAGTGAAAAATTACAGAAGGTACTGGCGCGTTCTGGCCAGGGTTCTCGCCGAGAAATCGAATTAATGATCCAGAACGGTCGAGTTAGTATCGACGGTAAGGTAGCCAAGCTTGGTGACCGCCTGGACGATCTGTCAGTCAATGTCCGCATTGATGGCCACAAAATCCAGCTGGTATCGTCTTCAGAAGAAGTTTGCCGAGTATTGGCGTACAACAAACCTGAAGGTGAACTATGTACCCGTCACGATCCAGAAGGTCGTCGTACGGTATTTGATCGTCTGCCTCGCCTAAACGATGGCCGCTGGGTATCGGTGGGGCGTCTTGATGCCAACACCGCTGGTCTGCTGCTGTTCACCACCGATGGTGAATTGGCAAACCGTCTTATGCACCCGAGCCGTAGCGTTGAGCGTGAGTACATGGTCCGCGTATTCGGCGAAGTGACCGAAGAGATGGTTCGCAACCTGGTTAAGGGTGTTGAGCTAGAAGACGGCATGGCGCGCTTCGAAGACGTGGTCTACGCCGGTGGTGAAGGTATGAACCATACTTTCTACGTTGTGATCACCGAAGGTCGTAACCGTGAGGTTCGTCGTCTGTGGGACTCCCAGGGTGTAACGGTAAGCCGCCTGAAGCGTGTGCGTTACGGTGACATCTTCCTGACCAAGGATCTACCTCGTGGCGGTTGGATGGAGCTTGAGCTCAAAGAAGTGAACTACCTTCGAGAGAAAGTGGAGCTTCCAGCTGAAACCGAAACTGTACTGACAGTTGAAGGCCAGAAGCGCAAGCGTGGTGTTCGTCAGATCCGCCGTGCAGTGCGTCGTCACGAAGAGCGCCTGAACGAAGATACCGGTCGTGGTCGCCGAGGCCGTCAGGACCAGCGTCGTTCATCGGGTCGCAACCAGAGTGAAGAAGGTCAAGCACCGCGCCGCAAGCCTGCTGGGAATACTTC
>NZ_JACSOF010000166.1:0-14310 GCF_014349205.1 Photobacterium sp. BZF1 | reverse complement strand
CAGCATTATAGGCAGAGAAAGTTTTTTAACAAGTCTAATAATATAAATTTTTTTGTGTTACCTTTACGAAGATAGCACCCAGACACCTGGCTACTACTTTCGTAAATTTCCCTTTTTCCTTACTCTAAAGCTTCCAAAATCGCCGGAACGAACTGATGGAACTGCATCGCTGCAAATCGAGGCGTTTCAGCCATTGGGTAACCACCGTTCAAGGCTATAACTGAATTAGTCTCTTTGTGCATGGCACAAACCTGGCCGTTCACACCAATCATGGCAAGGATACGTTTATCGCCAATCTCAAGGACACGGAACTGATCTTTGTAGTACCCGTCCGCAAGGGCCACCTCTTTGCTGATTTTCCATGCCGAGCGGACGTCGTCGTTACCTTGCCACAGTTCGGCAACAAACTGCTTGGGTAACACTTGTTCGCCTTTGGCATTTTTACCCTCATTGAGAAATAGCATCCCGACACGGGCAAGATCTTTGGTCGCCATGTTCATGCCTGTTGATCCCATGCCAAGACCTTTTTTGTCTGACATAAAGTGGGCATCTGCAGCAAGCCCGACTTTTTGCAGTAACTCCTGTTCTAGCACTTCTGGAAAAGGCTTTCCTGCGACCTTGTCGACGACCGCACCGAGGATTTCTGAGTTCACATCTTGGTAATCGTACTTTTCACCCATCTCATAGTCTTGGCGCTCAGTAATTAACTGGAAGAAGTCACGTGTACCGTTAGGGTAGGGCTTTGATGCTTCGTCACCATAGTATCCTTGAGCATTGCTCAGGCGTACATCCCAATATTTTTCTTTGGTTCCTGCAGCCAGTTTTACTGCTGTTCGCATATCAGCAACTTCTTGGACTGTTGCGGTTTCAAAGGCTGTCCCTTTGAGTTCTGGCAAGTAATTGGTGACAGGGGCATTCATATCGAGTTTGCCTTGACCGGCCATAATACCTGCAGCCATAGCAGTAAATGATTTGGATACCGACATATCAAGGTGTGGCGAAAATTCATCAAGCCCATTGCCGTAGTGTTCATGGACGATTTTGCCATCTTGGATTATGACGGCGTTGTGGTTTTGCATCCGGTTGGCAAGGAAGTCTTTTGCTGATATTGCACCATCGAAATCTTCAACCACCACTTGGGTAAGGTCGAGTTGCTGCTGGGCTCTCGCCAGCACCGAGACATAGTCACCCTTGTGGAGGGTGTAGCTGTGCGAGAACTTATAGACATGGGGCATAGCTGAAGCAATGTATTCTGGTGACTCCCAAGTGTGCCCCGTCATACCGATGGATTGCGCGGATTGAATAAACTCGCTATCGGGCCCTTTGAAAGTGGCAGCCTGCGAGCCAAATGCCGTAGTAATAGCAACGATTGATGCAATAACTGTTTTGTTCATTATCAAACCTATAAAGTTGTAATTAATGTTAAGTCTACCTTTACTCACTTGATTCTTGCCGTATTGACACAGAGTGTTGCTTGTTGCTTTTTATTGTGAGCAGGTTTTGTTGTTATTGATATTATGTTTGATATCAAACCAAATCAAGTTTAAGGATTGCCTTTTTGCCAGAATGTAAGGATTGGTTAAGGTTAAGGCAGTGAGGTTTAGGAGGGCGCTTAGCTGCTAAAATAGGATATTTGGGAGATAAAAAAAGGCCCCTTCCGGAGCCTTAATCGATACTGATATTTGGTTTTAACTATCTTTAGGCTTCAGCCAACGTCGCATCTTGCTCTTGTTGGGCTTCTGCTTTTTTCAGCATGACACGGATCATGCGAGAGGCTAGCAGGGCAACTGCAACCATCACAACCGCAAGCATTGTCAGTAGGCTGAAGTAGTCACCGTAAACGGTTTGTACGATTTCTTGGGTAATTTCCTGGCCTTTTTCCAGTGCGATAGAAGTTGAGAATACCGCGCCGACAATACCACTTAGGGCAATAGCCACCGAGAAAAGGCTGACCGAGAAGTTCTCGATGTGTTTAGGTGCAACCGAAAGGATGAAAGCAACCACCAAGCTACCAACAATCACTTCTGCCAGTGCCTGGAAGAAGTGGATAGCCAAGAATACCTCTGGGCGGATAATGACATTTTCGCCGATGTTATAGATCGCCATGGTCAGAATACCAAAGGCAATAGCAGTCAGTACGAAGGAGAAGCTCACTTTCGTTGCGGTAGAGAAATTAATATTGCGCTTCTCAAGTGAAGAGAAACCCCACGATACCAAAGGACCGCCGACAATACACCATAGTGGGTTCATCGCCATCGAGGCTTCTGGAGCGATTGGGATAATCCCGAACAGATCGCCGCGCATGGTGTTGATGGTGACCATTGTCATTGAGGTCATCATCTGTCCGTAGTAAACAAAGAACGCGGTGGTCAATGCAGTGATGATCAAGATAGTCCCCATTTTCAGGGAGTCAGAACGGTTAGCTTTTATCATCAACCAAATAAAGTAGCTGATAGCGGCAGCACCAATCGCGTATACGATGTTTTTACCGATATCCATGTTGGAGAACATGAAGAAAACGAGGCCAATCATTGAAGCCGAAATGGCAATAAACGCCAACCAGTTCTTCGCTCCTGCAGGCTTGTTGTCCATGTCAGTAGCAACGGATAGCAGGGGCTTGCGCGAAACGAAAAGTATAATGAATGCTACCGCTGCCATTGCTGCTGAAAGGGCAAAACTGCCATGGAAGCCAAGGATTAACACCAGCATCGGGAAGAAGTATTGGCCTAGCAGGGCACCGACGTTGTTGACCGAGTAGTTAACTGGGTAGGCATTCTCGAAGTGTTCTTCTGATTGGAAGGTGCGCTTGTAAAGGCTTGGGTAAGAAGGTGACATTAGACCGCGGGAATAACTGGCAAGCGCAATACCAATCAAACTCATTGGTACATTCAGTGTTGATGCTCCCATCACAAGTAAGGCATAGCCAATGGCAAAGCCGAAGTAACTGATGGTCAGTGAACGGTAAGCCCCGAGAAATTTATCAGCAATAAAACCGCCGGCAATGGCAAATAACGGGCCTATTGATGAGAAAGCACCCACGACCATCATGGTGTCGGCTTCACTGTAGTTTAGGTTTTCTAGGAAAAAGCGGGTGAGGATAACCATCACACCGTAGAAAGATAGGCCAAACATCATTTGGCAGACCATCATCGACTTATTGAGTCTATTCCACATAATACATCTCTATGTTTATGGCTTGGGTAAGCAGGTTACAGCTAGCTAAATGTAACCAAATGTAAATTAATGGGGATGTTATCACTTCTTAACCTTGCGTACGCTGAATAATGTGCTTTTAGTGACCAAGTAAACATTAGATATATTTATCAATAAGGTTAATTATTTTTATGTTGACAGTTTTGTTAGCTAGGTAAAGTCACTGATATTGTTGTATTTGATATACTTATCAATAGCTTGCGGTTATATTGATAGGTTCTGGTCGGAGCTGTTTTGTTATTATTAATAATAATGATTTGCGTTAATGTATTTATATTTCATCTATAACGCGGCTTGAGCAAATCGAAGGTAGGAGTACCTTTTGTGAGGGTTTGGTGCTGGGGTTTTTTATCATTTAGCAAAGTAAGTGTTTATTTGCTGCATTGAATGGGCGCTGGTGGAATGGGCTAAATGATGAGTGCCGTTAAATTAAATGCGTCGAAAATTGTACAGTTATGTCAAAATTGCCGGTTTTGATCGGTAATCACTTCCATTCTGCTGCAATCCTTGCATAATTCAATTGATAGGCTGGTTAAGTGGATTAATTGACTTTGTTTAGCAAAAGAAAAACAAAAAATACTTTCCCTTTGGATTTCTACGGCGAGGATGGGAGCTGGCGATTTATTATTCGCGCAGATCGGCCGTCAGAAATTGTGGATGCGATGTACTGGCGTGCTTATATCTCTTGCCACCGAAAAGAATTCGATCTGTTACACATCGCAACGGGGAAGTTTAACTACAAGTATAACTATTCCTCTCATGACTCGTCAGAGCTGCATTATGCATCGGGCAGTGACGCTCTGAGGGTCAATATGATGGGGCCTATTGTTCCGATCTCAGCCATCTTAGAAAAGGTGAAGGAAAGAACGGACAAGGCGACGGCCTGACATCGACCAGAGAAAAACGTTAAAAAGGGCCTAATGGCCCTTTTTTACATTTGCTCGGCGGTTTTCGCTGGCTTTAGGTAGTAGCGATAGTAGCCAATGAAGTTACTGGAGAGGAATACTGCCTCTAGAAGCACGGCGGTAGGTGAACCAATAATGATGTTATGGGTTAGCCACAAGCTGGTCCCCATAATCATTAGCTGGCGAAGCCGTTTATCGTTGTTGCTAAAGGTCGCGACAGTTTGGATTAATGCTGCTACGCAGCTGATAATGCTCGCAAGCCCTGCATAGGTAAAGAAGGTGATGACCAGAGTGCTTATACAAAATAGCAGTGCCATCCTCTTGGAGCTGGTATATAGGCTTGTAAAGTAACGTAGTGCCGCGAGAGCCATCAAGCCCGCGCCTGTCCACTGTTCCAATAGGGCAAAGTGGATACTTATCAGGATAACCGCGCAGATAAAGCATTTGATGATGTTTTTCTTTTCCTTGAACTGGAATGAAACAAGATCAAAGCAGACTGCGATACCCATTAAAATTTGTGATAGTAAAAACGCTGACATAGGTTATTCCGAGAGTTCCGTATTTGTTGCTGTCTTTTTCTTTTCGATTCGGGCTAGCCATACAAGTGGTAGTACAATCATGGCTGTGCCAAGTATCATGGCGATATCTGGTGTTTCTCCAAACCAGACCAAGCCAACCCCAACAGCGCCGAGCAGCCCACTGTATTCAGCACTGGCAATCTTATTGCTCTCTGCAGAGCGGTAGGCAATCACACAAATAGCGGCATAAATTAAGATGAAACTGCTCGAACCCGCTGCGGTTATCAGTGGTGTCCAATCCCAATTACGTCCTTCCCATAGTGCCAACCCCAGTGAAGCAGGAATACCTGCCATATTGGTCAGCAACAAAGTCTGTGCCACCGTCTGGTGCTTGGGTAATTTGCGTATCAGTAAGTTATTGCTAGCAATCGTCAGTGCAACAATCAATGCAGCGATAGCTGCCCAGTTAATTTCTGTCGGCCTAATGATCACCAACACACCAATAAAGCCAAGTACCCCTGCGGCGATGGAATAACGAGTAAGTTGCTCTTTGAAAAATACCAATGCGAGCGGTAGCATCATTAGCGGAGCCGCATAGAAAATGGCATTGGCTGTAGCCAGTGGCATGGCATTAATAGCGAACACCATAAATATGGCCCCAAGCAACCAGATGTGGGCGCGCAGGGCATGCCATTTGAGTCCGTCGGTAAAGCTCTTTTTACTGACGCCGTAACAAAAGGGCAATAATATCAATACAGCTGTTAATTGCCTGAAAAAGACAAATTGAAAAACAGCGGTATCTTCGCCCAAGGTTTTAATTAAGGCATCAGAAAAAACCGCGATAAGGTTGCCGACAATGAGTAAACCCATTGCCATTCCAACAGATATTGAAGGCATGACTAAGCTCCTGTCATTGACTGACACGTGTTCAGTGGTTGTACAAAAAGGAGTGGTGTGTTGTGATTCGGTAAGCTTAATCTATAAATAACCTTCATATATAATGATAAATATTCACTTAGTATGAGCTGAACTAATAATGAAGTTACCACCTCTACGTGCTGTTCAGTGTTTCGAGTCTGTTGCCCGTTTAAATAGCTTTTCGCATGCGGCAAGGTCACTGAACGTAACACAAAGCGCTATTAGCCATCAGGTACGACTGCTGGAAGAATATTTGGGGGAAACCTTATTTGTTCGGCAGGGGAGGCGCTTGTCTTTAACCCCAATGGGTGAGAAATATTACGATGAGATCTCCCATTCATTGCAAAATATTGCGCAGGCCAGCCAGCAGATACGCGAAGGGGAGAGCGGAAAGATACGCCTTGCTATGTACAGTTCGCTTGCGGTGAAATGGTTGGTGCCAAGGCTGGAAAATTTACGCCAGCAACACCCTGAAATTGATTTATCGCTGGCAATGTTTGCCGATGAGCCTGAATTTACTGATCAGGTAGCGGATTGTTTTATTACGGCTCACCCCCCTAAGAAAAACTATGTCAGTGATTTTCTGTACAAGGAGTTGCTGTACCCGTTCTGTAGCCAAAAGCTTTGGCAACAGATCCAAGACAAGCCTTTACCAGAAGCCCTGTGGGAGCACCCGTTGCTGTCGGTGCACTCAATCTTTAAAGATGGCAATCAGGCGAAAGATTGGCAGACATGGTGTCAGCGAGGGGGATTTGAGCTGCCTGATAATGCAAAGGTCAGTCATTTTAGCCATATGGTGCTTGCCGCCGAAGCGGTGAAGTATCATCAGGGCATTGCGTTTTTGAATGATTATTTCCTCAATGACCATGACCACCAACAGAACCTCGTCCGTATACCGATGCATGAGCTGCCAACTGGCGATAATCTGTATTTTGTTTATAAACAATCGCGAGCCAAGCAATTTGAAATCAAAACACTTGGCCAATGGCTCAAGCAACAATGCTTTGATCATGACGGTGACAGTTTACGTCGATAAATAACCTTAATTGTATTAATGGAATTTACAGCTCGTACCACGTAGAATACCGCCCTTTTGCATTGGGTATTGGCAAAAGGGTAATGTCGAAATGAGTGACCAATTTGAGCTGTTAGCACCGGGCGGCGATTTAGAATCAATAAAAGCAGCAATTATTGCTGGCGCTGATGCGGTGTATTGCGGGCTGGATAACTTTAATGCGCGTAACCGGGCGACAAACCTTACCTTTGAAAACCTCAGTGGTGTGGTCCGGTTGGCCCATCAACACCAATGTAAAATCTTCCTGACGCTCAATGTCATCATCCTTGAAAGCGAAGTACCTGCGCTGGTTCGTTTGCTCAATAAACTGGTTAACACTGATATTGATGGGGTCATTGTTCAGGACATCGGCCTGTTTTCTATTTTGAAAACACACTTCCCTACGTTGGATGTGCATGCTTCGACGCAGCTCAATACCCACAATGAAGGCCAGATTCTTTTTCTCAAGCAGTTGACGGCTTCACGAGTGAACCTGTCACGTGAACTGAATATCGATGAGATCAAACATCTGGCACAGTTTGGTCATCAGCACGACGTCCTGATGGAAGTCTTTGTCCATGGTTCATACTGTATTGGCTTCTCTGGCCTGTGTTATATCAGTTCGGTGAGAAATGGCAGTTCAGGCAACCGTGGCCGATGTAGCCAGCCTTGCCGTGAACAGTACCAAACAACCGAGGTAGGTAGGGATTACCCACTGAACCTGAAAGATAACTCGGCTTATTCTGATATGGCGGCTCTGGCTGACGCTGGTGTGTATTCCTTGAAAGTTGAAGGGCGGATCAAGAAATCCCATTATGTCTATACGGTTGTGGATACTTGGCGCAAGCAAATTGACAGCTACTGCAGCAACGGAGAAATGCTGACGGATACCAGCCGGCTTTATACGGTGTTTAACCGAGATTTCTCCAATGCATTCTTGAAAGGCGATATCAATAAAAACATGTTTATTGATAACCCTAGGGATCATGCCGCAACCCACTTCTCGAATATTTACAGCTGCACCAGCATAGATGATGTTAAAGCGGTCAAGAAAAAGCTCTATGACACTAAAACTGACATTATTCAGGAAGTAGAACGGGTTACCGAGAACCTATGTGTTGAGAAACTACCACTTGATGTGAAGGTGAGTGCGGTTGAAGGTCAGCCACTGAGCGTCGAATTAAGAACAACTCAAGGTTTGGTTGAACTGAAGTCAGCATCAAGCTTGGTGGCCGCAGGGAAGTTTACCCTCGATGAGGAAGGGGTCACCAAGTGGGTCAACAGTTTTGCCAATGCGGATTATCAGGTCAATGGGGTTGATCTGAGTGCGCTAGGAAGCGGCTTGTATATTCCGTACAAAGAACAAACGGCAATCAAAGAGCAGGTAGCCGTTGTTCTCAATGGTAACAAACCGCTTATAGCACCGGTAGATCTGGCAAAGCCTCGTAAAGCTACCAATACTGATGTTGGCCAAAACCCTCATCTGTATACACTGATTTCATCGCAAAGTGATTTATCTTTGTTGTCTGAGCCTGATACTACCGTTTACTACCAGTTGCCTGAAGCGTTGGCGAGTGACTTGCCGAAGTTGGTAGCCTTATTCAAGGAAAATGCACAATTGCTACCTTGGTTCCCGGCTATTTTAATCGGGGAGAACTATGAGGCGGCTGTGACCTTCCTAGAGCAGGTGAAACCAAGCCGCATTGTGACCAATAACAGTGGGGTGGGTTACGCTGCTTACCAGTTGGGTATCGATTGGGTCGCTGGGCCGCAGATGAACATTATCAATTCATACAGCTTGGCTTGTTTGAAAGAAGAGTTTAACTGTGTTGGGGCGTTTGTCTCCAATGAGATCAACAAGAAGCAAATCAAGCCACTGGTTAAGCCTGACAATTTCGAGCTGTATTACAGTATCTACCACCCGATCACTTTGCTAACCAGTCGCCAATGCTTGTTCCACCAGACGGTAGGGTGCAAGAAAAAACGTTTTGATGACAAGTGCCTACGTAAATGTGATAAGTCGGCGTCGATCCTGAGTCTCAAGCATGCATCTTATGTGGTGGATAAACAGCGCGGTGCACACAACGCCTTATATAGCCAAGAGAATTACCTCAACGTGGATGTGCTCAATGATCACTCCGGCCTGTTTAACGGCTATATGGTGGATTTGCGTGATATCAAAACCCATACCCAGATTGCGTTGGAGAAACCTCAATTGCTTGACGCTTTCCGGGAGCAGCTAAAAGGTGATGTAGCACCGGCTGAAATTCATGCCAAGCTTGCTCCGACGACAATGGCCCAATACAAAAAAGGCTTGTAGGGAAACTATTCCCTCGCGCTAGCAAGCATAAAAAAGCCCGACGTTATAGCTATAACGTCGGGCTTTTTCTATTGGCACAAATTCAATAACACAAACTTGTATTTTCAGGTTAACTTACGGCCTCAGCAGTGTCAGGCACGCCGTGCCATTGGTAATGGTTGTTCGGTTTCTTACTGACGATGCCTTCTTCCATGAAGCGGCTGAAGATGTCGTCGACTTCATCACTGCTGGTTTTGAGGTATTTGGTCACGGCGCGTTTAGTGCAGTTGACCTGATTAGTACTCAAGGCATCGATAGCTTGTTCGTAGAGTGACTTCGGCTTCTCTGGCTCTTTAGGTACGACAGGCTCTTTTTCGACGGTCTCAGTATTTTCAGCGTTTGTATCATGCTGCTGGTTTGTAAGTAACTCTGGTTCTTTGACTTCGTTTTCGGCATAGGTATCAATGGTGATAGGGCCAACGCGTCGGAACTGGTTTCTGAAGCGAAGCTCTTCACCAATTAGGCCAACGAAAAATGCCGCAAAGAAATCGAGTAACACAGAGAGGAAAATCACCAAGCTGAGCTGGGCCGTCTCTGTCTGGATCTTCAATGATTGGGCCAAGCTATCGATAAGGCCGATAACCGAACCTTGGTTTACAACTGGCAAGCTATCACGCTCAGCGGCGAGTTTTAACTGCTGTTCGCGCAATTCATCATTTTCACGCTGGATACGAGCTACGCCTGTTGCGATACGCTCCATCTCAATGTATTTCTCAGCGGCAGAATTGTTCAGCTCAATTTGCCTTTCAATCGCAGCAATTTGCATGTCGTAGTTGTTGACCTTACTCTGCTGCACATTGACATGGCTCTGGGCTTGGTTAGTTGCACTATTGATGCCGCCGACTGAGCCGCCGATTGAAATGGCCGCAAGCACAGCATAAAAGGCAAAAGCTGAAGCGGCACCAGCATAGTTGCGTCTCGCCCGGCGTTCCCCGAATTCATACCAAGCAAAAAACTTCCCTAGCTCGAAGATGACGGCCAGGCCACCAAACAAGATCTGCATGATAGGATCTTCGTCGATGGAAAGAAAAAGCAGCAACGAAAAAATGATAGATGCGAGAATGGAAGCACCGGTAAAGCTGTATACCGTCCCCATTGCAAAGGCCCCTTTGGGGTAACGGACTGGAATGTTGTTATCGTAAAGCATAATTGTTGATACATGTAACTGGCGCGTGCGCCGACGGTTACCTGCCGAAAAACGTACGGTTTGTCGTCAGGTTGAAAAAAGGTGGCCTAGGATAACGTAAAACTGGCCTCTATCCCTTATAAATTAAGGCCTTTGCCGTTTTTACGTTGATTTTTTACACGCTGCTTTCATAACTGTAGAAAAGATGTGCATCATCCTTTGGTGGAACAGGGAAAAAGGATCTAACCGACAAGAAATAGAAAGAGTTGTTGCAAACATGTTACCCGCTGTATAGGTTAATAGTCGAACACATGTTTAAATTAGGTGTTTACAGCAAGAGGTTGTCGTTTAGGTTTTAACTTATCATTTTCTGATGCAAGGAACTGCACATGTCTGACTTACTTGAAGGCTTTCCCGTCATTACTGAAATCCCTGTTGCATGGGGGGAAATGGATGCATTAAACCATGTTAATAATGTGGTGTATTTCCGCTATTTTGAAACAGCCAGGCTAGATTATTTTGCAGATATTGGCCTGATGGAGGAGATGCAAGTGACGCAGACGGGTCCTGTACTCAGTGAAACCTCAAGCCGATACCGCAGGCCTGTGACATACCCTGATAATCTATTGGTCGGAAGCCGGGTATCCGGGCTCGCTGAAGATAGCTTTGTCATGGAATATAAAATTGTCAGCAAACAGCAAGGGGCTGTGACAACCACAGGCACTGCGAAGGTGGTCATGTTCAACTTCAAGCAGCAAAAGCGTGCGAGGTTGAGCCCGGCATTGCTTGAGAAGATTATATCCATGCAGCCTGAACTTGCTATTACAACTGATTGATTCTCCTCATAGTTAATACATCGAAAACGCCATAATCCACCTATAATTGAAATATGGGCATTGTTAAAACAAGGAGTAGGGAATGTTTATTGTCATCCAGCATGAGATTATGGATCCCGAATTGTTTTGGCAAAGGGCAAGTGGAGTGCTGACCCATCCGCCTTCAGGCATGCGGCTTCATACGACCATGGTTGTTGAACGCCACAAATTGTGTCAGTGCATGTGGGAAGCTGAATCTATCGATGTTGTTCGCAATTACCTAGAACCTGAACTGGGAGAGGCGAGCATCAATACCTACGGCCTGGTCGACCCCGATAGAGCCATCGGCTGACGGTTAGATAAGCTTATCGCTTTAGAGAAAAGTGGCGCAATGAGATTGCGCCACTTTTTGTATTACTTGGTGTAAGAGCTAGCGATGTTATCGATACGCTGATTCGCACGCATTGCTTCTTGGTAAGCAGCATCAGATGCAGCGCGGGTATCGTTTACCGCACCTGCCATTTGATCTTGCTGGCTTTGTAGGCCTGCTACTTGATCAGAAAGTGCATCAACTTTATTTGTCAGTTGGCTTAGTTGCTCTGCTTCTTCACTGCTTGAACAGCCCATAAGAGTTGCACTTAGAATTAGGCCAGCGACTAGAGTCATAGAACGTTTCATTGTTATTCTCCACAATTGGTTGATATTTACTACTGCTATAAACACTGAATTAGCATTACATAAAGTCATTGTATTTAACAATAAAATAGATAAAAAATGTGTCAGTAACTTCATCTTTTAGCTTTTTTGTCATAATTTAATGCCTTTTTGTACGTTGTTTTTATGTTTCGAACAGTTTTATTTATGCTTTACAGTATGGGGGCTATTAAAACAGAATTTGTGAAAGCAATTGTTATGGGAAAATCAGCAACTGCTTGTTTTTTAGTAGCTAAAGTCAGAGGAAAGTAAAGACAAATAAAAGTGTGACTAAAGTCACATCGCTGGCTTGGGTTATATTTTGTGGCTAAGCATTAGAAAAAGCGGGGAGTGTAGACAAAGAAAGGATGAGGGGGTAATTACAATACTGTCATTAAGGCTGCCAGCAGGATATAAATCTACTGGCAGCCAAAATTACTTTTCGATAACAACTCGCAGCTTATTTACCAGCAATACTGAGTGAGCTAAAGCGAATAAGCGGGGCAAAGAAGTTTTTGCCGTGATCGTGAGTTAACGTATCACCAACCGCATCAATTTCTTTGATCATCTGGTAGAAGTTACCTGCCACTGTAATACCGCGTACAGGCTGAATACGTTTACCATCACGACACAAGAAGCCACTGGCGCCAAATGAGAAGTCGCCGCTTACCGCATCGGCACCAGAGTGAACGCCTTGAAGCTCGATCAACTCTAGGTATTCGCCTCCTGTCAGTTCAGCTTCGCTACTTTGGCCTGTTGCGATAACGGTATGGCGAGCAGACACGCCTAGGCCGCCTTTCGCTGAGCGAGAGCCGTTAGCCGTGTTGTCGATACCGAAGAAACTCGCGGTATGGCTGTTATGCAACAAGCTCTGTAACTGACCTTCACCAATCAAGATCGTATCGCAAGTCGCGAAACCTTCACTGTCAAAAGCCTTAATTGCCGAGCCGCCTTCGATATAGGCTACATCCGAAATGGTCAGCAATGGGCTAGCAACGGTTGCATGCAGGGAGTCACGCCAAGGGTTAATGCCCTTCATAGCCGATTGACCCGAGAAGCACATGCCAAACGCGCCAAATAGGCTGCTCAAGCAATTAAGGTCAAAGACTACGCTGTAGTTACCCGTGTTGACTGGCTCGCCATCCAGCAGCGCTTTTGCCATGTCATAGCCATGGTTGATGCAGTACTCAGGTTCTAGTTCATCAAAACGGCGACCGGTAGACATGCCACCGTGCATAGCTTGCTTGCCGTCTTTTTCAAACAAGGTGTAGGCATAACAATAAGTCGAACGTTCTTTGTGGTAGCAACGGGTGCCTAAGGTATTGGCAAGGATAACCTGGCTGTCAGATTCACCGAACCCATTATATGGCGCAGACGTCGCGTTGGGTTTCTCTACCACCCCTTTTTCCAAGGCAAGGGCAAGGGATATTTTGTCATCTACGGTTGCGTTGTCTGTTTGGTAGACCTCTGGATAATCAGTAACAAGTTGGCTGTTTGCACAGGCAATGGTCTGGTGAGGGTCTTTTTTGGTGTAGGTGGCATTGGCAAGGGCATGTTCAACCATCATATCCAAGCTGGCAGGCTCTAGTGATTCAGAATAGCTGGTAGCTATATGCTCGTCTTTGACAATGCGTACGCCGATGACTTGACCCGACGTCACCTTGTACTCATCAAGCTCGCCGGCATTGGCTTTAAGAGAAAAGTTATTGCTACTGCTAGCAATAACATCCGCCTCGGCACCTGCAGCCTTAGCACGCTCAAGGACTTGATCAATCGCGCTTTGAAGTTGTTGTTGATCGGCCATTAGTTACCCCCTACAAGAATGTTGTCCACTTTCAGTGCTGGCTGGCCAACGGTGGTAGGCACCGAGCCGCTTACAGAGCCACACATTCCTGCGGCCAAGGCGAAATCACGCCCGATCATGGAGATCTCTTTAAGTACTTTCGGACCTGTACTGATCAAGGTTGCTGATTTGAGTGGCTTGGTAATCTGGCCATTTTCAACCAAATAAGCTTCCTGCACAGCAAAGTTGAATTCACCCGTGCCAGGCTGGACTGAACCACCGCCCATTTTCTTGGCGTAAATGCCTTTCTCGACGCTGGCAATCATCTCATCCAAAGAGCTGTCACCCGGCTCGATAAAGGTGTTCCGCATTCTTGAGGTCGGCGCATACTTGTAGGATTCACGGCGGCCAGAGCCAGTCGGGGCGAAGCCAGTTTTCAATGAACCCATATGATCGACCATAAAGCTGGTCAGTTTACCGTCTTTGATCAGCTGGGTACGTTGGGTTTCCATCCCTTCGTCATCAATATTGATGGAGCCCCATTCGTTGGTCATGGTGCCGTCATCGACAGCACTAACCACCGGGTTGGCAATCATCTCACCCATCTTGTCGTGGAATACAGAGGCTTTTTTCGCAACTGATGTGGTTTCAAGCAAGTGACCACAAGCTTCATGGAAGATAACACCACCAAAACCATTACCGATAATGACCGGCATTTCACCTGATGGGCAGTTTTCGGCAAACAGCTTCACCATCGCTTGTTTAGCTACGGTGTGGCCAAGTTCTTTGGCATCTAGTTGGCTGTTGAATTCCCAACCGGTTAGTGCGCCTGGTGCTTCGAAGCCGGTTGATTGCTCACTGCCATTTTGCGCGATAGCCGTTGCAGCAACACGGGTGTAGTGGCGGGTATCACCAATATGCAGACC
>NZ_JACSOF010000165.1:0-14483 GCF_014349205.1 Photobacterium sp. BZF1 | reverse complement strand
ATAAAAAGGCAGGGCTTAAACCGTACATATATAAAAAACGTGGCTTTCCGGTTGTAACAAAACATTACGCGATTCCTGATGAATGGTGGAATGACACAAGAAAGATCATTGAGCAGGCTACTCGTTCTCTCGATGCTGCGAAAGTTGATAAAGAAACAAAAGAAAAAGCATCACCAGATCGAATAAAAGACCTACCAAACCTTCGGCTAGCAAATGAAAGAATGCTTAAGAAAGCAGGCATTTTCACTGTGGACGAATTAATGGAAGCAGGCTCTATCAATGCCTTTAAAGCATTGCAAGATACCCACCAAGGCACAGTCAGCATTGATTTGTTATGGGCGCTAGAGGGGGCTATCAGCGGCCAGCACTGGTCGGTTATTCCTAAAGATAGACGCTCCGAGCTACTAGCGAAATTAAGCTAGCAAAACAAAGTGCATATATAAAGAGGCCTTTAAGGTCTCTTTTTTATATTTATTCCGTCAATGATAAGTGTCAATAATCAATCATCCCATTGACAACTTTTTGTCAATTTTCGTTAAATATTGAATTATCTCACAACACTGTTTATAAATCGCTCAACACCCTTTTATTGCAAACTCACGCTTGTAAAATATGTTTCAAAATAGCACCAGGGGGTAATTATGAACTGTTCCAAACCTTTTCCAGGACAGAGCGATCAAATGTTCAAGGATAAGTTTGGCAAGTGGCCGCGAATTATGCGCTTACTTGTTTTGTTTAGCCTGCTTCCTCCCCTCGTCGCTTTTATTCTTGTACAGAATAACATCACCACCTATCAGTCACTTCACAACTTGCTGGTTTCTATCGCTAGCTTAAATGCGTTTTTATTGTTTTGGGGCCTGCTGCTGAAAATCAGGGCACGCAAGTACTGGTACCGTAATTACCATATTGGCAAAACTATGCTGCTTGCCTTTGTCCCTCTGATGGCCTGCGGCTATATTGTGCTCACTGAACTCACCTCTGATAAGGTGATCACTCAGTCAAAACCACAAGCTGTACAAATATCGGTCAACTAACCACTTTTTTCTGCCCACAGTGAAATAATTTGCTTCCTAGTAGGGTCTTTGTCTCATAACTATCTGATAATTTCGGTAATAATTACCGTCGCTATCCTGATAAGCTCACAGTAGCATAACAAAGAGACAAGGGGTCACCGTGCGCATTTCCGCCAAAGAAAACTACTCACTATTTATCAAGCCACTGCTATGGCTACAAAAGCGACACTACGGCAAAGTTCTGAATCCCGCTAAGTTGTGGGGTCGACGCCCTACGCTGTTTTGGCTTGTTGCCGGATTCTTTGGTTATTTGGATCGTCGCTCATCCCCGTTAAGCCCAGTGCTTCGTTCGCTGGTTTGCGTCAGGGTTTCCCAGCTAAATGACTGTGCATTCTGTGTTGATGCCAACGGTATGAAGCTTGCTGAGCGCTGCGATTCTGTCGAGAAAATCAAAGCACTCGCCAACTGGCAGCACAGCGAACTTTTCGATCAACAAGAGCAAGCGGTTTTGGGCTATGTTGAAGCGATGACGATTACTGGCCAGCGCGTGACCGACGAAATGCTTTCAGATTTAAAACAATGGTTTGATGAAGATGCTATTGTTGATTTAACCGCACTGGTCGCTTTCCAGAACCTGTCGGCAAAATTTAACACTGCACTTGATGTACCTGAGCAAGGTTTCTGTTCACTTCCGATCCAGCCCGGTGAGCAGCAATCCACTGATGCCCCTACTCATACGGACAAATAAGGAGCAAATTATGGACAGAAAAAAACTGCTGGTGATCAGTATTGTTGTATCCCTGATTGCTGTTTGGTTTGCGTTTGATCTTGGCCAATACTTTACCCTCGAACAAGCCAAGGCACAGCAGATCGCACTGACTGACACCATCCATGCCAAACCTTTCCTATCAAGCATGGTCTACTTTGTCCTGTACATTGTTGTCACAGCCCTGTCTTTGCCAGGTGCTGCAATCATGACCTTGCTTGGTGCCGCCTTATTCGGATTTTGGTGGAGCCTGTTACTGGTTTCCTTTGCCAGCACGATTGGTGCTACCCTCGCCTTTCTATTCAGCCGCTTTATCCTTCGCGACTGGGTACAAGCGAAGTTCGGTCACCGCCTGTCAGCGATCAACCGAGGCATAGAAAAAGACGGGGCCTTCTACCTATTCACACTACGTTTGATCCCGGTCTTTCCGTTTTTCATCGTTAACTTGCTGATGGGCTTGACTCCGATCTCTACACGTATGTTCTATCTGGTTAGCCAGTTGGGTATGCTTGCAGGCACCGCCGTTTATATCAACGCCGGTACTCAACTCGGCCAGATCGATACCCTCAGCGGCATTATTTCCGCTCCTGTCTTGGTATCCTTGGCTCTGTTGGGGGTTTTCCCGCTTGTCGCAAAAGCCATCATGCAAATTATCAACAAGCGCCGCGTTTACGCGGATTGGGAGAAACCAAACCATTTTGACCAAAATATGGTGGTGATCGGTGCTGGCGCCGGTGGTTTGGTCAGCGCTTACATTGCAGCCGCAGTTAAAGCCAAAGTGACCCTGATTGAACGCCATAAAATGGGTGGTGACTGCCTAAACACCGGCTGTGTCCCTTCAAAAGCCATTATCCGTGCCGCCCATACCATGGCTGAGATCACCCGTGCCAAAGATTTTGGTATTGAGACCGGTGAAGCCAAGGTGGATTTTGCCAAGGTCATGCAGCGTGTCCACAACGTAATTGGTAAAATCGAACCCCATGACAGCGTCGAGCGCTACAGCAAACTGGGTGTAAACTGTGTTTCAGGTGAAGCAACTATTCTGTCGCCATGGGAAGTAGAGGTAAACGGAGAGCGTATTACAACCCGTAATATTGTGATTGCAACCGGTGCCCGACCTCTGGTACCTGGTATCCCCGGCTTGGATAAGGTTAACTACCTGACTTCTGACTCTATTTGGTCTTTGACAGAACAGCCTAAGCGACTACTGGTTCTCGGTGGTGGTCCTATCGGCTGTGAGTTAGCACAAAGCTTCCAGCGCCTGGGTAGCGATGTCACCCTGGTCGAAATGGCGGATCAGCTCCTTATTCGGGAAGATAGTGATGCGGCTGACTTGGTGAAATCGAGCCTTGAGCAAGATGGTGTGGACATTAAAACTGGCCATAAAGCTGTTAAATTCGAATCTATTTCTGACGAGAATGGTAACGAACAACAGCGCGTCTTGCTGGAAACTGCGAACGGTGAATCACTGACTATTGAGTTTGACGCCGTCATGCTCGCCCTTGGACGAGTTGCCAATGTGCAAGGCTTCGGCCTTGAGAAACTGGGTATTACAACCTCTGATCGTGGTACGGTGGAAGTTAATGAATACCTTCAAACTAAGTACCCGAACATCTTTGCCGTTGGCGATGTTGCCGGTCCATTCCAATTGACCCATGCCGCTGCCCACCAAGCATGGTATGCCGCCGTCAATGGGCTATTCGGTCAATTCAAGAAATTCAAAGCTGATTATTCAGTCTTGCCAGCAGCAACATATACCTCACCAGAAGTGGCCCGTGTCGGTATCAATGAAAAAGAAGCCAAGCAACAAGGTATTGATTTTGATATTGTTACCTACGGAATTGATGACTTGGACCGTGCTATTACCGATGGGGAAGATCATGGCTTTATCAAAGTGATCACACCAAAAGGTAAGGATAAAATCCTTGGGGCGACCATTGTTGGTCATAATGCCGGCGAGTTGCTTGCTGAATTTACCCTTGCGATGCGCCACGGCCTAGGTCTGAATAAAATCCTCGGTACCGTGCACCCTTACCCAACCATGAGTGAAGCTGCGAAGTACACGGCTGGGGTATGGAAGCAGGCTAATGCTCCACAAGGACTACTCACTTTGGTTGAAAAATACCATGGCTGGATGCGCAAAGATGAGCAAACAGCAGCTAGCGAGCAACAGTCTGTAGCAGAAAGTAGCGTTGAAATAGACACTGTTGAAACATCACCAAAGCGCAGCAATGAAGGTGCGCTGAGCGAAAAATAGGGATGAAAATTAGGATCATGAAAAAAACACTCCTGGGGCTGGCGCTTGCGCTGGCCTCTGGCCTTGGCACGGCACAAGCGGCTTCCTCCCCAGAGCAGAACTGGGATGACATCGTTGAACAGGCTGATGGACAAACTGTCTACTTCAATGCTTGGGGGGGCAGCCAAGAGATTAATGACTACCTTCGCTGGGCAGGTCGTCAACTGCAAGCCCAGTATGGTGTCAGCCTCAAACACGTTAAAGTCGCTGACATAGCTGAGACCACCCAGCGTTTGCTGGCAGAAAAAGCGGCTGGTAAAAACCAAGGCGGCAGTGTTGATCTGGTTTGGATCAATGGCGAAAACTTCCGTTCGATGAAGCAAAGCAACCTGCTACATGGACCATTCACCCAACAACTACCCAATTGGCAGTATGTTGATACTCGCCTACCGATCGATGAAGACTTCACCGAACCAACAGCGGGCCTTGAAGCCCCATGGGGTGTCGGTCAATTGGTCTTTATCCATGACAAAGAAACCCTGAACAACCCACCAAAGAATTTCGCCGAGCTTTTGAGCCTGGCAAAAGCCTTCCCTGGCAAGGTGAGCTATCCACAGCCCCCAGAGTTTCACGGCAGCAGCTTTCTCAAAGCCGCTTTGCTGGAGCTGACCAATGAACCTGATTCACTCTACACAGCTATAGACAGCCAAACAGAACGTCAGCGTTTTGAACAGGTAACAGCACCATTGTGGCAATACCTCGACCAGCTCCACCCTGTCGCTTGGCAGCAGGGTAAGCGCTTCCCGTCGGGGACCAGTGAAACCATCCAGTTGCTTGATGATCAGCAGTTACTGTTGGCGATAACGTTTAACCCTAATGCTGCCAATGCCGCAATAGAGAATGGCAACTTGGTTGATACGGCCCAAACCTATGCCTTTGAACAAGGTGCACTGTCCAACATTCACTTTTTAGCCATTCCATGGAATGCGCAGGCTAAAGCGGGGGCTCTGGTCACCATCAATTTCCTGATGAGCCCAGAAGCACAAGCGCGTAAGGCTGATGCCAAAATATGGGGGGACCCATCTGTACTTAAACCCGAATCCCTAACTAACAGTGGCGCGCAAGGCTTTTCGTTGTACAAGTCAATTCCTGAGCCACACCCAAGTTGGTTGACCGCCATTGAACTAGAATGGCAAAAGCGCTACGGCAGCTAAAATTAAAAGGCTAGGCCTAAAGGGTGGGAGCCCGCTCCCACCCAATGAGTAATTTATGATTCATCTATTTTTTATTTTTGCCCTTATTCTTTGTTTTTTGCCCCTATTGCCGGGCATTGTCGGGCTGCTACTCCCTTCGCTGTCTTACATCCCGACATTAGGCATTGATAATGTCAGCCTTTCGGCATTCTATGATGTTGCCATCTGGCCGAACCTGACTTCATCAATAGCCTTAAGCTTGTCTACAGGGCTTGGCAGCACCCTACTCGCGCTTTTTTTCACCTATACCATCCTAAAGCGCTATTGGGGAACCGCGCGCTGGCAAAAACTAGAACGTACTCTTTCCCCCATGCTAGCAATGCCGCATGTTGCCTTTGCTATTGGTTTTGCGTTGCTATTTTCTCCCACCGGTTGGGTTTTCAGGCTAATCGACACACTGGGCATATCGGATATGGCGGGTATAAGCCTTATCCAAAACAACCTGACTCAAGATAATTTCGGGATTGGCCTGATGTTGGCACTCGCCATAAAGGAAACACCCTTCCTGCTGATCATGAGTATCCCTATTCTAAAGCAACTCAATGTAGAGCAACTCAGTAAGGTATCTGCTAGCTTGGGCTACAGCCATTTTGAAACGTGGCGGAAAGTCATCCTGCCACAGTGGTTGCCCAAATTGCGCCTCTCCCTGTTTGCCGTTGCGGCTTATGGCTTATCTGTCGTCGATATTGCATTGATTTTGGGCCCGACACGCCCCTCAACCTTGTCAGTCCTTGTATGGCAATGGTTTAACGATCCCGACCTTCAACTTCTTCCCCGTGCTGCTGCGGGTGCATGCCTGTTACTGTTCATTACGGCTGCCAGTCTTGGTCTTATCAGGCTCATCGAATGGTTGAGCTTCAAACACCAGCGAGGATGGATAACCAAAGGCGCCAAAGAAGCTAAACGAAACCAGCAGAAACCTAGGCGTCACCTGGCGTTATACAGCCCATTCATCATTATTCCTATTATGATCGTCCCGCTTCTGGTCGTCTGGTCTTTTGCCCAGCGGTGGCGTTTCCCTGATTTGTTACCGAGCCGGTACAGTGACCGATTCTGGCAACAAGAACTGCCAACTGTGACCGATCTAATGGGCACCAGCCTATCACTGGCCATTGTGTCCAGCACGGTCGCTTTGCTTTTAGTCATTGCATGCCTTGAATACCGCCAAAAATACCAGCGCGCAATTCCTGTTTGGCTTATCGCAATTCCGTTAGTGACGCCGCAACTCTCCCTGTTGTTCGGTATCCAAATCGTGACGTATATGCTCCCCGGCCAGCACTACTGGCTATGGGTCAGTTGGAGCCACTTGATATTTGTCTTCCCTTATATGTACCTAGCCTTAGACGGAGCATGGCGCAGTTATGACTGTCGGCTTGACCAATGTAGCAGAAGTCTTGGCTTAACCGCGTGGCAAACCTGGTGGCGGGTCAAGCGCCCCCAAGTCCAGCCCGCTATTATATTTGGCCTAGCTATCGGGATCAGTGTCAGTCTCGCACAATATTTGCCAACTCAAATGCTGGGGGCAGGACGCATCAGTACAATCACCACCGAGGCTGTCGCTCTCGCAAGTGGCCAAGATCGCAGGGTGATGGCGATATATGGCTTATTGCAGGGCATATTACCTTTTGTTTTCTTTACTCTGGCTATTGTTGCAAATCGCCTGAGCTATCGCTGGCGACACTATCGCCAGCATTCGCGACAAAACACTCATATAACCAATAAATCAAAGGAGTACACTCACGGATGACTTTATCTGTGAAAAACCTAGCAATCCAACACGGTGAAAAAGCCTTGTTCTCACCGGTTAGTTTTGACGTCAGCCCTGGCGAAGTTTTTACCTTAATGGGCCCAAGCGGTTGCGGGAAATCAACATTATTAAGTGCTATTGCCGGACATCTTGTCACAGACTTCTCTTTTTCCGGCGATGTAACCCTCAATGGGTCAAGTGTGATGGCATTGGCGCCCGATCAGCGCAAGATCGGTCTGCTGTTTCAAGATGACCTGCTTTTCCCCCACCTAAGCGTGCTGGAAAACCTCATGTTTGGCATTCCACGCCGCTACAAAGGTAAAGAGCGTGTAGAACGTGCCGAAACAACTTTAACAACGATTGGCTTGCTTCAACTAGCCAGCAAACAGCCTAACGAGATATCTGGTGGCCAACGAGCGAGGATAAGTTTGATGAGGATGCTGCTTTCAGAACCTCAAGCCGTTCTACTGGACGAAGCGTTCAGTAAGCTTGATAAGGCCTTGCGCAATGAATTCCGCCAGTTTGTATTTGATCAAATCCAAAGCCGCCAGATCCCCGCGATCATGGTTACCCATGATCATGATGACATTCCACCTCAAGGCCGGGTATTGAACTGGCCTTGGACAAACGCTGTTCAGGAACAACCAACATGCTAGACAGATATGCGATCAAAGTGATCCGCTGGCCGCTCACTACCTTTTCTGTATTGCCTGATAAGCTCGGCATTACCGCCAATCAGGTCACATTAGCAGGGTTTGTGATTGGTTTGTTTGCCCTACCCGCCTTGGCACTGGAGGCTTACAGTTGGGCATTGGGCTTTATTATCATCAACCGGATCTTCGACGGTCTGGATGGGGCTATCGCTCGCCGGCAAGGTATCACCGACTGTGGCGGATTCCTTGATATCACCTTGGATTTTCTATTTTATTCTATGGTGCCGTTCGGTTTTGTATTAGCCAACCCAGAAGCCAATGCTGTCGCGGGCGCTTTCCTCATTTTCTCATTTATCGGTACCGGTTCCAGCTTTCTTAGCTTTGCCATCATGGCTGGCAAACGTAACATTGAAAGCCCGGTGTATAAGCAAAAATCACTTTACTATATTGGTGGTTTGACAGAAGGGACTGAAACTATTGCTTGTTTTGTTCTGTTCTGCCTATTCCCTGCTCACTTCGCGACTATCGCCTGGGTGTTCGGTACGCTGTGCTGGATAACAACAACGACACGAATCTGGGCTGGGTATCATACGCTCAAAGAAGTGTAGCCTGACAATTAATGACGGCAGCTGACAATGTATTAGCTGCCTCATTATACGATTTACGATATTTTCCTCCGGCAAACTTTTTTCTCTTTACAATTTATCGTTCATAAAGCGAGCACCTCTACAAAGCCCACCTCCCGGCAGCAACATATCAAACAGCGTTTTACCCCGCCTTTTGTAAACCTTTCATTACAGGCAATGTACAGCATAAATAAACTCACCTATTCATAATTAACTTATTTTTTTGTGCGAATTATTCGTCAACTATTCACCTTGAGATTAAAACAAAGCCAAAAACATTCACCAAAACTGTAAATCAAGCTGCACGCTAAACACCTTCCAATCACTTCTCATAAAATGATAATCACTAGTATTTGGAAAAACCTCTAGGTACAGTTGCCATGTACCCGGCAATAGCAATCACTATTCAAATGCCATTAAAAAATATTAATAACTGAGAAAGTATATGAACAAAAAATTAACCACTGCCGCTGGTTGTCCAGTTGCGCATAACCAAAATGTCATGACTGCTGGCCCACGAGGCCCACAGCTGCTGCAAGATGTTTGGTTCTTGGAGAAGTTGGCTCACTTTGACCGTGAAGTTATTCCTGAGCGCCGCATGCACGCCAAAGGCTCTGCTGCTTACGGTACGTTTACTGTTACAAAGGACATTACCAAGTACACCCGCGCTAAGCTTTTCTCCGAGATTGGCAAAAAGACTGAGCTATTCTGTCGCTTCACTACGGTAGCTGGTGAACGCGGTGCTGCTGATGCTGAGCGTGATATTCGCGGTTTTGCCCTGAAATTCTACACAGAAGAAGGTAACTGGGACCTAGTAGGTAACAATACGCCGGTCTTCTTCCTACGTGACCCGCTAAAATTCCCGGACCTAAACCACGCAGTTAAGCGTGATCCGCGTACTAACATGCGTAGCGGCGTTAACAACTGGGATTTCTGGACGTCACTACCAGAAGCATTCCACCAAGTAACAATCGTAATGAGTGATCGCGGTATCCCTGCGACATACCGCCACATGAACGGCTACGGCTCTCATACATTCAGCTTCATCAACTCTGACAATGAGCGTTTCTGGTGTAAGTTCCACTTCAAAACGCAGCAGGGCATCAAGAACCTGACTAACGAAGAAGCGGAAGCAATCATCGGTAAAGACCGTGAAAGCCACCAGCGCGATCTGCTTGAGTCTATCGACAATGGTGATTTCCCTAAATGGACTATGTACGTTCAGATCATGCCGGAGCTAGAAGCAGACGAAGTTAACTTTAACCCGTTTGACCTAACCAAAGTATGGTCACAGAAAGACTACCCACTGATCGAAGTGGGCGAGTTCGAACTAAACCGAAACCCAGAGAACTATTTTGCAGAAGTTGAGCAGTCGGCATTCAACCCAGCAGCTATCGTTCCTGGTATCGGTTTCTCTCCTGATAAAATGCTTCAGGGCCGCCTATTTGCTTACGGCGATGCGCAGCGTTACCGCTTGGGTGTTAACCACCATCAGATCCCGGTAAATGCCCCACGTTGCCCAGTGCACAGCTACCACCGTGACGGTGCGATGCGTGTAGATGGTAACTTTGGTTCGACTATCGGTTATGAACCTAACTACCACAAAGAGTGGGCAGAACAGCCAGATTACTCTGAGCCACCATTGCGCATCAAAGGCCAGGCCGATAACCACGATCACCGTGAAGACGAAGATTACTTCACACAAGGTGGCGATCTATTCCGCCTGATGAACGAAGAGCAGCGCCAGACACTACTAAACAATACAGCGGGCGCCCTACAGGGCGTGCCAGACTTCATTGTTGAGCGTCACGTTAAGCACTGTTACCTTGCTGATGAAGCCTATGGTGCAGGTCTAGAAGCGGCGATTAAAGCACTGAAAGAAGACTAACCATGATGGGCTCGCTGAGTGTTCTCAGGCTACTTAGTGTCGATTGGCTAGTCATATACTACTAAGAGATAAATAAAAAACCGCTACCTTTGGGTAGCGGTTTCTTTTACTGGATTAACCTTTGTACTTATGAGCTTTAAGCCTGAACAGGTTTTGCATCAACCATATCTGCTTCAACATCATCTTTATTAAAGCCATCGTGCAAGCGGTAGTAACGCTGGTAAACAAAACCACTCACAGCCATAAGGATTGCTGGCAGACCAACCATCATAAAGTGAAGACCCATAATGGTATCAGCCGTCTGCTCGACATTTGGTACATAACCCACAACAGACAAGCCCACACCCACAATGAAACCACCCGCTGCACCTGCAAACTTAACTAGCATGGTCTGGACCGAGAAGATAACACTCTCACTGCGGCGACCTGTTTTGTACTCACCGTAGTCAACCACATCAGCAAGCATCACAGTCTGAAGTGCGTTGGCAATACCCACACCGAACTTGATTGCAGCACCGGCAAGGCCAATTAGGAATGCGTTGCCCGGGAACATTACGCCCATCACAAGCAGGACAATACAAGACAGAATCGGGAAGCCACATGCCATTTTCCATAGATGCTTACGAGGTAGCTTAGCCGCGATGCGAGGGAACAAGAACACACCTGCAACTTCCGCCGCACCGGCAACCATCATGTAGACAGGGAACAATTCAGGGTTACCGAGAGCATAAGAGAAGTAGTAGATTGCAAAGCCACCTACAAGCAGGTTAGCAATCTGGAATGACAGTACGGTACCGATCAACGCTTTAAGTTGGTCGTTCTTACCGATAATCACCAATACATCTTTGAAGCTAAATTTCTCTGCCGGCTTGGCGTTGGCTGGCGCTGCTTTCTCTTTAACATTACGGGCAATCAGGAATGCACTCATCACGAACAGAACAGCAATCAGCATTGCAACGTTGAAGAAGCCGTCACCTTGGTTGCCTTCACCCAGCACACCAACAATGTGCAGGCCATAAGTACCCGTGATAAACCATGCAAGGCTTGCAAACAAACGCGGCCATACCACTAATTTCTCACGCTCTTGGCGCTCACTTGAAAGAGCAGGGATCATTGACCAGTATGGGATATCCATAATGGTATAAGTCAGGCCCCAGAGGATATATGCGGCAGCAGCATAAAGGTACAGGGCTGGGCCTTCAAACATATGGGTACTGAACAAGCCAACCAATACGATAGCGTTAAGTAGCGTACCAATGACAATCCATGGGCGGAACTTACCGAACTTAGAACGGGTGTTATCAACAATCACCCCCATCATAGGGTCAGTAACCGCATCAATAATTCGGGCTGCAAGGAAGATCGTACCCACAAAGGCAGCAGATAAGCCGGCAACATCGGTGAAGTAGAACATCAAGAAAATGTAGATCGGAGCACACGCGAAATCTTTACCGAGTGCGCCAAGGCCATATGATAACTTGGTTTGTAGTGTGATTTTGTCAGACATGTTTTATCCTTCAGTCTGTTCCACACCCCTTCCCTAACTAAAAGGGTGCGTACAGCATTTATTTAATTTTTTTTTCCGTCAAGCTCTGGGCTCAAAAGGTATATTAATGATCTACAGAAGGATAACTGTGATCTAAGCCCCAGCCATGGAAACGTTTCCATGGGTTCTGTGAATAGAATGCCAAAGTGCGATTTTGATCACTTAACACACCGTAGCAGCAAAAAATAGCGACATGACATACTGCAAAAGGATAAAAAAATGGGACCTATAAGGTCCCATTATATCGGTTAGATTTTACTGACGAGGATTACTCAGCAATTAACCTAATTAGAATCGCACTCTCGGCATCGAGGATAGGCATCGCTAACCCAGCCTTCTTACACCACTCCCCGCTCAAAGACACGGGTTGCTTCGTCCATGCAGGCTGTTGGTTCACCAAGCCTTCATGGAAGTTAACTGGATGATCAAGCACGGATATCTTATAGACTTTGCTGGCATCCAGTTCAGGGATCCTCAACGCACCACTCAAGGAGTTTGTCGGCATAGCTAACTGGGCCACCATCACCAATGCCTCATTGCCATCTTGGCTGATCACCGCCTTGGCTAACTGGCCATCACTGTCGTCAACCGGGATACGTACCGATTTGCCGCTATGAAGCAAACTACGGAACTCCTTATGCAGCTTGATATAACGCTCAAAGCCAGCCTTTTCTTCAGCCCCCTCCTTCACCGGATCTAGCTCTATACCCATATGGCCAAACAATGCTGTCAAACCACGAAAACGGATATCATGGGTACGACGGGTACTGTGGCAATGGCGCGCACCGATATGGCTTCCCATCACTTCTGGCGGGAAGAAATAACTAAAACCGCGCTGGATCTGCTGGCGTTCCAACGCATCGTTATTATCTGACGTCCAAAAACGATGGGTGCGCTTAAGCACCTCGTAATCAATCCGGCCGCCACCAGCAGCACATGACTCGATTTCGACCTCAGGATGGCGCTCACGGATCTTCTCGACTAATTCATAGTAACGCTTGACCTGGTTGTTACCTGCAGCCCTGCCCTGATGGCCCGGTTGGACAATCTCACGGTTCATGTCCCACTTGATGTAAGCGATATTAAGGGTCGATAAAAAGTGATCGAGCCTTGCCAATAAGTATTCAAAAGCATCATCATTTTGTAGATTTATCGCATACTGATTACGGCCTGTTGGCTGCTCATACCCATCTACAGCAAGCAACCATTCTGGGTGAGTACGGTATAAATCAGAGTCCTTGTTAATCATCTCCGGCTCAAACCACAATCCGAATTCCATGCCCAATTCGTTCACATGGTTTACGATGCCCTCAAGCCCGTTAGGATACTTGGCTTCATCAAGATACCAATCACCCAAAGCCGCTTTGTCGCCATTGCGCCCTTTGAACCAACCATCATCAATAATAAAGCGCTCAACACCCATTTTTGCTGATTCTGTCGCCATCTCTTTGATGTAATCAGGATCATGATCAAAATAGATCCCCTCCCACGTATTGAGGTGGATAGGACGGGCTTTATCACTGATTTGTGGGGCTAAAATAGACTCACGTACATGATCGTGGAACTGCTGACTCATCCGGTTCAGCCCATTGGCACTATGTGTGGCATACAGTACAGGCGTGACCAAACTTTCACCTGGTTGTAGTGACATCTCGCCTGGTAGGTACAACGCCTCGGCCTGAACAACCCGACGCCCGTCAGCCTTAACGTCAACCCGCATACGGTGGTTACCACTCCACGCTAAATGGAAGCCCCAGACATCACCGTCACACTCGCCAAATCCTTTGGTACCTGCAATGAAGGCCGGATAATGTTCATGTGACGTACGGCCACGGCGATTCTCTTGCTGGTAGCCACCTTGCAGCAGAGGTTGGCGTACTTGCTGGAACTCTTTTACCCAACGGCCATAATAGGTGAGAAGCTCATTGGCACGCTCTGGCAAAGGCAGCGTATTGGCCAAGCGGTTAACCTGATACTCCCCTTCACCAGTATTGGTCAGAGTCTGCTTGATTTGGACAACATCGTTGCTATCAACTTCTAGGTGGACGGTTAATGACAGGCCAGCAATAGGGTCGTTACTTTCTACGACCAGGCTGCCCTCTTCATGATGAATCGAAGTAATGCTAAATGCTGGCGACCAATGTTGCCCATTGCGGTGGCCCTCAAGCGCTGGGCTGCCAAAGAGTCCCCGTGCCAACTCTGGGTGCAATGAAACAGGCACATCATTATCTAACCGGCCATAAGGGACTGGGCGTTTCAAGGCAATATCTGCCCCTTGGGGTAGCTCGGCTAATGCTTCTCCCCAGTAAATCACTTCAGCGACTTCTCCAACCTCAACGATCATTTCAGACTGTTGACCTTTCAGACGAATGATTTGCTTATCCATTGTCATGGTTTCCTATTAAGCATGAAATTTCACCTGATCATAATGAAATACCCAGTAGATACTGTGAGCCAACCCGCACACTGGAAACGTTTCCATAGCAAAGTAAAGAGTACAGCTATTTTAAGTAAGATAGTGCTTTCAAATGGAAAGGCTTGTCAGTACAAGCAAAATTTAGCCAGAAAAGAGAACGGGATCTAACGTGACCCCGTAACTCAAAAGAAAATAGAGAGCTTGAGACCTAGTACGTTGAGGAAGCCTTAGCCTTCTTGTCGGCAGCTTCCTTCTTCATTTCGTTGCATTCTGTTATTAACAAATACTTATGAATGAGCTTACCATCAATCACGCAAGGAGGATTAGGAATACCACCAC
>NZ_JACSOF010000164.1:0-14864 GCF_014349205.1 Photobacterium sp. BZF1 | reverse complement strand
AAGGCAAAACCGTTCTTCTGCCATTCCGTGGCCCGGTTGAGAACACTATCCAGGACATCATGGGTGGCGTACGCTCTACTTGTACTTACGTAGGTGCCGCGAAGCTGAAAGAGCTGACCAAGCGTACGACTTTCATCCGCGTACAAGAGCAGGAAAACAACGTCTTCGGTAAAGAGTAAATAGCTTTCCACTGAAGAATAAGCGATTGCTTGTTTGATGATTGCTTATTTGATAAAAGTTTTCGCAAAGGCCGCTTAGCAATAAGCGGCCTTTCTTTTATCTACCCGTTTAAAGCTTCAATCCCACTCTTAGTTCATATCTCCTTACACTCTTTGGCTCCAAGCGGGCCTAACTGACCAATCTAAACAAACATATACACCGTAGTCATGAGTAGTTGTAACGTGAACAAGTTATACGGAGGCAGATATGGACTTAGCAGACAAACTCAGATCCAGAGGCAAAGCCGTAGAAGATGATTATTTTGCCCGCGAAGAGCGAGCACTCATAGAAGCGATTCGAGAAAAACGTCAGAACGGCGAGCTGGATAACTGGCATCGAGATGACGAATCTCTCGATGAATAGTTAGATGCCAAGTAAAGTTCAAGGATGGTTTCTATTTTAACCATCCTTGTTGTTCCATCGCTACCCATCAATCATTGTAGTTTCGCCAGGTAAAACAACGGTGAACAACGCACCTTGCCCCAATACTGAATCCACTCGGATCCTAGCCTTGAGAGAAGTCACCATCGCCATCACCATCGCCAGCCCCAAGCCATACCCCGACTTGGTTCGGCTTTGATCAACCCGGTACAGCCGCTTGAAAATCAACGCATGGTGCTCCGGTGCTATCCCGATCCCATTATCGCCCACACTCAGCATTGCGCCTTCCCTTCTTGGGCCGCAGGTCAAATAAATCGTGCCTCCTGTGGGGGTATACTTGAAGCTATTGTCAATGAGGTTAACAACAACCTGTACCAAACGGTTTGGCTCTGTGCTTACCTTGCAGGGCTTAAGCCCCGAGACATCTATATTCATAGCTCTGTCTTCAGCTAGTTCTTCATACCAAGAGGCAACGTCCAGCATCAATTGATTCAAATCTACGGCTTCAAAAGCCACTGATGACTTGCTGGCAGCTTCATCATTAATCTTCATTAAGGTATTGAGCATACCGCTCACCTGCTGGGCCGACTCGGCACAATCTGACAAGGCATTGGTAAGTTGTTCGTTGGATGGAGGCTGGCTTGACCCCAATGTATTTTCCGTCGTCAATGCAATGCGGGACAGTGGAGTACGCAGATCGTGGGCTATTGCATCAAGGGTATTATCCATGCTGGTAATCGTTGCTTCCAGCCGTCCGTGAACCAGTTCCAAGCTTTGGTTCAGAACTGCCAGGCCACTTTCACCTTTGCAGCTCTTATCTTGAGCAGTAAGCTTCTCCCGTACTGTGGCTGTATGAGTTTCATCCTCTTGTGGCGTACTAATCGACCATTCGCTCGCTTGATCCAATGTTTTCGCCAAGCGATGGACAGGGGAAAGTGTCGTTGCCAGCAACCGCCAAACAAACAAGGAAATAAGCGCACACAAAAGTGCCAACGCCCCCACCATAATCAGCCATTGCATAAACAGGAGATGCAAACGTGGGTGAACATTTAGAGCCAACCAGAAATCCTGCTGTTGGCCGTTTAGTTTCAGCGTTAAGTAATGCGGTTCAAGCAGCAATTGATACCAGGCTCGGTTATCCGCTTGGAAATATTCAAAGGGGATATCGATATTGTCCTGCTTGGTGCCTGCAATATATTGCGGTTTGCCCTGAGTGCTTTGGCTGACAGTAACGGCTGTAATTGCATTTTCGATTAAGCGCTCGGGGTTTCCTTCGAGCACATGGATCAATTTATCATCCGATTCGTACTTCAAGATCCGCTGATATTCTGCGCCCATCGACTTGAGCAATTTCTTGTCTGCCCCATCAAGGGAGTACACCTGCATTAGGCCAATTCCAAGCAGGATCGCCACAAAGCATAGGGTCACTGTGGCAACAAAACGCCCGAACAACATTTTTTGTGCCAGGCGGGTCGATTGCTCAGCTCTCATATTTAAGGACATAGCCTACCCCGCGGATGGTATGGATCAATGGTTGCTCAAACCCTTTATCGACTTGTGATCTTAACCGGCACACCAGCACATCAACGACATTTGTTTGCGGGTTAAACTGATAGCCCCAAATTTTTTCTAAAATAATGGTTTTGGAAAATACCCGTTCCGGTTGCTGCATCAGCAATTGCAGCAAATCGAACTCACGCTGTTTGAGCGAGATTTCCTTTTCACGGCGAAAAAGCTTACGGGTCAATAAATCGAGCTTGAGATCGTTATACACCAACTGACTTTGGCTATTGGTGGGCATCTGCCGCCGCAACAAAGTTTGGCATCGTGCTGCCAATTCAGCAAAGGCAAACGGCTTCACCAGATAGTCATCAGCCCCTGATTGCAATCCTTGCACCTTCTCTTCAACCAAATGGCGGGCGCTGAGGATAATAATGGGCACTTGATAGCCTTCACCCCGCAATCGACGCAGCACGTCCAAGCCATCCCAGGTGGGTAGCATCAAATCCAAAATCACTAAATCGAAATCGTCTTGTGTAACCAGTTGGTAACCCTGCTTGCCATCTGCAATGCAACTGACATTGAAGCCCATCTCTTCAAAGCCCTGCTTAAGGAAAGCACTGATATGACTATCATCCTCAATCACTAATATATTCATTTTGCATCCTGCTGACCGCCGCTCCATGTCTAGATATTACATGATGACAACATTTCACTTCATTACAAACATGTAATGTTCCGACAAGGTTGCAGTAATTCTGGCTAGATACAGTTATTCCATCGCAACAACACAGGCACCGAGAGCTCAACAGCTATCTCGCAAGATAACGCCTAACACCATTACTGATTTATTGAAGCGATTAAGGAAAGATCATGAAATTGAATATTGTACTAGCCGCAACATTACTCGCTGCCTCGAGCTCTGTTTTGGCTGAAGAAAAAGTAACGACAATTACTCAGCTATCATCAGCTGCAGCTTTCGAACTGGCGAATGCAGCAGTAGGTCAATGCGCAAAAGACGGATACAAGGTGTCTGCAACAGTGGTAGATATCTCCGGCCGTGTACAAGCACAACTACGTTACGACAATGCTAGCCCGCACACATTGGAGAGTTCTCGTCAGAAAGCCTTCACCGCAGTTAGTATGAAGCAACCAACGGCAAACTTGATGAAACTGGTCGCCGAAAAGCCATTGATGGACCCACTGCGCGATATGGACGACAACCTACTATTCCTTGCCGGTGGCCTTCCGGTTGAGTACAAAGGCCAAGTTGTCGCAGCTATCGGAGTTGGCGGTGCACCAGGCGGCCATCTTGATGTCATTTGTGCCGAAGCCGCAATTAAATCAGTCATGAAATAAGCTGCATTTTCTGTCAACCAAGCAGAACCATATCCGTCATACAACATAGCCCGGCTCTCGCTCTTTATCACACATCAAAGAGCAAGAGGCCGGGCTGTCTTGTTCGACTGTCTTATTCGACTAGGTTGTTCAAATAGCTCATTGCTGGCACTGATTCAGATATTCGACCAATCCATCAAGGTCGACCGGAATAATTGTCGAGTTATCCTCTCCCTTCTTTACCAAGCCATCTTTAATCAACTCGTGAATAATTCGGGTATAGGCCCTATCTGTACAACCGAAACGCTGGGCTTCCTGATACATATAATCATGATTCAAAGAACGGGTGTCGGTCGTACACCTGTCCACGATATCTTTGACGATATTAAACTTCAGCGGATACAAAGAACGTTCAATGGCAATGTTCATTGACGATTGGTACATATTGGCCATGCGGTGATTCATCCAAAATGAAATCATCGCATCTTCAAGCAGGATTTCGGCAAACCGCTCTTTTGGGATCACAACAAGCTCGATGGTCGCTGTTGCCACCACATCGAATGAACAGCGATTTCCCGAGAAAAACTCAATCTCGCCAAAGAAGTTATCTTCTAGGAAGTAGTCACCCAAGCTTAGCGTCTTGCCATTAAGAGCTGTATGCAACAACATAAACTGGGCGGCGGCAGACCAATAGACTTCAGTGATTTCGTGTCCTTGCCTGACGATATAATCGCCCTTATGACAAGTAATGCGCCGAAAGTTCTCATTGGCAATTAACTGGCGAAACCTATCTGGCCCTTTGCTCAAAATTTCAGACATATCCATTTTGTGTAAACTGTGTCCAACCTATCAAAATATAAAATTATTTTTGTCACACCCGGACAATTGTCGTGCTAGTGTCCCAGAGCGATTCTATAAGCTACAGTTCATAAGCTTAGAAAGCAAAATGCTAGCTATCTATACTCATAATAATCAACCGCAATTTGGGAAACACTACGTTTTCCCAGATTATATATCGTTGGGACAACACGAATGAATTACTTCGATCTTCCGAAAATTGATCTTCATTGCCACCTAGATGGCAGCGTCAGACCGCAGACTGTCATCGATCTGGCCAAACAGCAGAACATCACGCTGCCTAGCTATGATGTTGATGAAATCAACGCTTTGATGGTTGCCCCAGAAACTTGCTCTGACCTGCCAGAATACCTCAGCCGCTTTGATCTGCCGGTATCTGTGATGCAGACGGCAGATAGCCTAGAGCGTATTTCGTTTGAGCTGTTTGAAGACGCCGCCAAAGAAAATGTAAAATACCTAGAGGTTCGTTTTGCGCCTCAGCTACACATTCAAAACGGCCTGACGTATGAAGAAATCATTGCCAGCGCTGTTAAAGGCATGAAAAAGGCGGAAGCACTTTATGACATCAAAGGGAACTACATCCTTTCGATGGTGAAGTTTCTGCCTTCTGATACCATCCCACAAGTCATTGACGCAGGTGTTGGCCTACTGAACCAAGGTGTTGTGGCGTTTGATCTTGCTGGCAGTGAGCTTGATGGTTTCAGCCATGACTATGCCTCTTTTGCTCAAGATGCAAAAGACAAAGGCTACAGAGTCACTATCCACGCAGGCGAACAAGGCAGCGGCCAAAATGTCTATGAAGCTATTTCTATCCTAGGTGCTGAACGCATTGGCCACGGCGTTGCAATCAAAGATCACCAACAAGCGTACAATCTAGTGAAAGATGAAGACGTTGCACTTGAAACCTGTCCAAGCAGCAATGTTCAAACCAAAGCGATCCCGGAACTATCGCAGCACCCAATCAAAGCGTTTTACAAAGATGGTGTGCCAGTGACAATCAACACTGACAACCGAACAGTATCTAACACCACGATGACTGATGAAGTTCGCAAGGTGGTGGAACAGTTCGAACTGAGTGAAGAAGATTACTACCAAATCTATAAGATGAGTATTAAGCATTCTTTCGCTTCAGACAACGTCAAGCAAGCCTTGATGAAATTCGCTAAATAAGCGAAATTAAAAGGCCACTTCATCTGTGAAGTGGCCTTTTTCATGTTCGCCGAATACTTAACCGCTAATACAATCAATCCAACGATTTCTTGAACCGCTTAGAAGCCACCAGCAGACCAATTACAGTAAAGCCTGCTAGCCACAGTGTATCTTTCCATAACCCGGCCAGATCAGCCCCGCGCAACACGATACCCCTTATCAAACGCATAAAGTGTGTCGCCGGCAGTACTTCTGATATCCACTGCGCTGCAACAGGCATAGCTTCGTATGGAAACATAAACCCAGAAAGTAAAATTGAAGGCAGCAATATGAACACGGTCATTTGCATCGCTTGAAGCTGGGTTGAGGCGATCGTCGAGATCACCAAGCCCAAGGTCAAGCTGGCTGATATAAACAACAAGGTCCCAAACAAGATCTGGCTGATCGCCCCATTGATCGGCACATCAAAGATGAAATGCCCCAATCCGAGAATGATAAAGACCTGAATCAAGCCGACAAAAATATAAGGAACTATCTTGGCCACCATCAATTCAAAAGAGTGGATCGGTGTGGTGATCAGCAATTCAAGATTCCCACGTTCACGCTCCCTCACTATCGCAGCACTGGTGAACAAGATCATTGTCATGGTTAATATCACCCCCAGAAGACCGGGAATAATGTTCACTGCCGAGCGTTGGGTGGGGTTGAAATACAGTGCCACCTCAAAGGTTTTTGTAATCGGAGGGCGAATTTCGATATCCAGATCAGTCAGTGGCATGGTTTGCAAACCGAGGATGGCAGCACTTATCATGGTATCCGAACCATCGACAATCCATTGTCCCAGCTCTCGGCCCTGCATCGCCCGTTGGGTTAAGTCACTAGGCAATATTAGCGCTGCCCTCACCTCACCTTGCTGAATGGCCAATTCAGCTTCTTAAGGTGACGAAAACTGCTTCTTCACCTCAATAACTTGAGTAACCTTAACTGACTCGATAATCATTCGTCCTGCGACGCTATTGCTCTGATCGACGATAGCAACCGGGATATTTCGGACGTCTGTATTTATCGCATAGCCAAACAGCAGCAACTGTATTAACGGGATCATCACCACCATGCCAAAGGTAATACGGTCACGTGATAACTGGCGGATCTCTTTTACCATCACCGCTTTCATCCGGTTGAGTGCATTCATTGCCTACCCTCCCCCGTCACTGTCACAAAGACATCTTCCAAACTTGGCCTAGCAATGTTCATTTCAACACTGGCTAATTGCGGGAAGTTCCCCTTCAACCAGTTAATAGGATCATCGATCTGTTGACGTATTAGCACCCTCAAACGGATACCAAGTTGTGCCGCCGAGCGGACTTCAGATTTTTTCAACAATTGCTCTTTCAGCTCTCGCAAACGCTCTGCCTTGATTTCGACAACGTGAACGCCCATCTCTTCCATCAAGGTTTCAGGTTCACCATCGGCGCGGATCATACCGGCTTCCATTATCGCCAAACGGTGACAGCGCTCTGCCTCATCCATATAGTGGGTTGTGACCAAAATCGTGGTGCCCTGATCAGAAAGATCAAAAAGCTGTTCCCAAAATTCTCGACGGTTTTCAGGATCCACCGCCGATGTCGGTTCATCAAGAAATAGGAGCTCGGGTTTATGCATAGTGGCTGCGGCTAACGACAAGCGCTGCTTTTGCCCGCCACTCATCCCGGAAACACGCTGCTTTCGCCGCTGATCCAAGCCATAGGTACTTAGCTGTTCGTTTATCCTTTGCGCTAACGCCTTTTTACCCATCCCGAAAATCTGGCCGATAAACTCCAAGTTTTCCTCCACACTCAAATCATCGTAAAGGGAGAACTTCTGGGTCATGTAGCCTATTTTGAGCCTCAGTTTCTCTGATTCCTGAGGGATAGATAAACCCAATACAGAAACATCACCTTCGGTTGGACTCAACAAGCCCGTCAGTACACGGATGGTGGTCGATTTGCCACAGCCGTTGGGCCCCAAAAAACCATAGATGCTGCCTTTGGGTACATTGAGGTTAATGTTGTCGATGGCAGTGAAGTCACCAAATATTTTCTTCACGTTATGGGCTTGGATAGCAAATTCGCTCATGATCACTCTCCAGCCAATTCCACTTGGGCTGGAACACCTGACGGCAACTGTGCCGCACTATCAGGCAAGTCAACTTCGGCAAGGTACATCAGACGGGAGCGTTCATCTTCTGTCAGGGCGTAATAAGGGGTAAATGCAGACTCGGAAGATACCCAGCGAACTGTTCCTTCAAAAGGTTGCTTTACTCCATCGACATGAACAGGGACTTTTCGTCCGGGAACAAAATCAACCCGATGACTGGCTGGTACATAGACCCTTGCATAGGGAACACGGTTTGCCTGAATAACAGCAACAACACCATTTACAGGTACCCGCTCGCCAAGGTTATATGGCAGGTTATCTAAAATGCCATCACGGGTGGCAACAATAGTGAGCTCATCAAGTTTTTGCTGCTCCAGATCCACATCTGCTTTTGCGGCAGCCAATTGAGCTTTGGCTTGATCTATATCTTCCGGCCTCGAGCCTGCAGTAAGCTTGCTGAATTCCTCGTTGGCGGAGTCTAATTCGGCTTTGGCTGAATCCCTTGCCGCTAAGGCACTGTCTTGTTCTGATTGGCTGATCAGTCTCCGTGTGACCAATTCAGCCTTACGGCGATAATTCTTATCAGCCTCTGTAAGTTGTGCCTGTGCCCTTGCTACTTTGGCTTGTGCTGCGGCAATATCTTCCGGCCTTTCACCATTGGTTAGCCTTTGCAGATAAGCTTCTGCTTTAGATTGCTCGGCAATGGCATGAGCCAATATTGCCTGTTGGTTCTTACTGTCTAGCCTTACCAGCACATCCCCTTGCTTTACCGTATTGCCCTCACGAACGGGAAGATCTCGTATAATTTCATTGGCAGTAGCACTAAAAGTGACCCTATCCCGCTCAAGGGTGCCGAGTGCCTGGCTGGAGGGTTCTCTCATACAGCCCGCTAACAGCAATGGAAAAAACAAAATAATAGTAATACGTTCGCAAAAGCTTCCTTTCATTGCTTTATCTCTTACGGTTGGTTCATTGAGTCAATGACATGAATACCTACTAATTACAGTAGCACTCAGGCAGAGCCATTAGCTTAGCGCCACCTCATAACTTCAACGATTGTGTTGTTCATTAAGAAGTAAAATATTACTTGCCACATGGAAAGGAAATAGTCATTTAATCACTTTCTTCCTATTGGTGAATTAATTAAGAGCGGGGCACATAAAAAAAAAGCAAATACAATCAATACCTTGAGTTCATTCCAGCATTCCAAACGGCATCAACATATATTGTGGGCTTGCTTCGCTATATAATAAAACCCCGAATTAATCAGTTATGGATATTGCGTGTCTGAATTCATCTCATCAGTACTTTTGCCTAAGGGCAGGCCCTTGAGCGTCGAATACATAGAAGGTCGCCCTGACGAGCTATTTTCTAAACCTCACCGGCATGAGTATTACGAGATAGTATGGGCATTAGAAGGGCGAGGAAGCCACTGCATCGACTTTATCGAGTATCCATTAAATAAAGGGGATATCTACTTCATTTCACCGGGCCAGGTACACAGTGATACAAGGACGAGCGGAAAGATCTGCCTCATTACCTTCCAGCCTGACTTTGTCGAAAACAATTACCGTGGTCAGTTGATCATTGATCAAACCTTTTATCATGAGAAGAATTCCGCCTCCATGGTGTCGATTGATGATCGAGGAGAAAAAGATCTTGCTGATCTTGTTCGTATTCTGTCGCAGGAGGTTGATCGAGAAGAAACCAACTGGCGATTAGTCAACACACTCGCGAGTAGTATCTTATCTTACATCCAGCGCTATCAAGAGAAAGAACTCAAGGCCGACACCTTGCTCGAACAGCGTATGTACAAGCTCTATGTGTTGATTGATGAATATTTCCGAACCGAAAAAAAGACCGATTTCTACGCCCAGCACCTGTCAGTCTCCAACAAAAGGGCCAATGAGATTTCCCGCCAACATTGTGGTAAAACCATTACTAGATTAATTCAGGATCGCACCTTACTGGACGCAAGGCGAGAGCTTGCTTTCACCAACAAAACCGTCAAACAAATTGCCCACGAGCTGGGATATGACGATGTTGCCTATTTCTGCCGTTTCTTCCGCAAAGCAGCCCAAGAATCGCCGCTAGACTTTCGTACCAGGGTGTTCAAATAGTCCTATCATTAGGCCATATAATCCCTTTTTACCCCTCCATGCCTGCCACATAATACCCAGTATACAGAATAAATTATTATGCTAGGAAAGTGCTTCTATCCTGGCGGAGCAAAGCATGGCAGAAACACACATCGATCTTCGCACTACCCCAATAGAACAATGCTTCAAGCATTATCTCCTGCCGGCTATCACCGGTTTGGTCATCAAATCGCTGTTCATCATGGGTGACAGCATTATGATTGGTCGCGGGGTTGGCCCGGATGGCCTTGGCGCTATCGCACTGACTATTCCGTTTTTCTCTTTCTTTACTGCGATTGCCATGATGGTTGGCATTGGTGGTTCTGCGATGATGTCAATCCAGTTTGGGAAGGGGCACTATCAAGAAGGCCAAACACTCTTTGCTCAATCTTTGCTGCTAACCCTTATCCTTGCAGCTAGTCTGTCGTTTTCTGCACTCTACTGGCTTGATGACATACTGTTATTTATCGGCGCTCAGGGCAACATTGCTACACTCGCCGGTGATTTCCTTGGTGTCATGCTGCAGTTTTTTGTTATTTATGCCATTGCCTGGGTGATTTCCTGCTTTGTCCGCAACGACGGTAACCCAAAGCTCGCTATGTACGCGATGGCCGGCGGTGCTATCGTCAACTTGGTATTGGACTATTTCTTCATTTTCCATTTCGGGTGGGGGCTCAAAGGTGCCGCTTATGCAACCGGAATAGCTCAGGTATTGATGCTAGTAAGTTTATTGAGCCACTTCATAGGTGGAAAAGGTAAACTGACTTTATCTTTGCAAGGCATTGGCTTGGCAAAAGCACCCAAAATTCTGGCTATCGGCCTACCAATTTTCTTTATTGAATCATCAATGGCAGCAACGACATTCATCTATAACGCTGTATTGCTTGAATTAGGGGGAGAACTCTACCTCAATGCCTTTAGCATCGTGATGAATGTCGGTGTCTTTGTCATGTTCACTTTGGTTGGCATTGGCCAAGCCTGCCAGCCGATTATCAGTTTCAACCATGGTGCCAACGCCCCAGAGCGGGTTGAAAGAACCCTTTCTATCGGGTTGAAGTTTGCGGTGACTATTGGCGTATTAGCAATTATCGTTGTCCAATGCTTTGCCGCTGAAATAGCAAGCCTGTTTACGGTTGATCACCAGCCGTTGATTCTACTCGCCGCCACTGCGCTGGGACTTTACTTCTTAGCCTACCCGTTCATGGCAATAAACCTGGTTACGGCTACCATGTTTCAATCAATCGGCAGCCCGGCCCAAGCCAATATTATATCGGTATGCCGAGGGTTCGTTTTCGTGATCATTGGCCTTTTCCTGTTGCCTAAAGCCATGCCTGAAACCGGTGTTTGGTTAAGTCCGTTATTTGCAGAAACCCTCGCTGCGGCAATTAGTGTATTTTTCCTTGCCAAAGTCAGGAAGAGATCTAGGCTTGCCCAGAGAAATGTCTGTCAATCTGAAGCCTAGGTGAGTATCAACTGAATACAGCAAAAAGACCGCCACTGCGGTCTTTTTCATTATCGGGAAAGTTCAGGCAGTGACGTTGCTGACAGATAATTTTCAGCCTTATCTGCCAAAAACTCTTTCAAAGCCTGAATCTGCGGGTTAATGACCCTTCGGCTTGCACACACCAGATACAGGGGAGCCAGCTCTGGGTCCCTGCCAATATCAATCTGCTGCAATCGCCCTGCAAGCAAGTCTTCTTTAGCATCCAATAAAGACTTGTAGGCAACACCCTTGCCAGCAAGGGCCCAGCGCCTTACCGCCTCGCCGTCATTGGCAAAGCGATTCCCCTTCACAACCAGTGTCACCTCTTGCCCATGATGGAAGAAACGCCAGCGGTTATATAAGCTCTCCCCCAGAGCAAAGCACAAACAGTTGTGGCTAGCCAAATCCTCTGGAGTCTCGGGTATGCCGTGCTCTGCCAAATAATCTGGAGAGGCACATAACACCCGGGTATTACCACCTGCTATCGGCAAAGCCACCAATGAAGAGTCACTTGGCTCACCATACCGCAGTGCAACGTCGACAGGCTGGGTATACATATCTGCCAAGCCATCACTCAACTGCACCCTGACTTCCAGTTTTGGATGCAGCGCCATAAATTCATCAATCCACCCCAGCAATATATTTCGGCCGCAATCTGAAGGCATGGAGAGTTTAATCACACCTTGAAATTCCGCCTGTCCCTCAGAGATCGTACTGCATGCCTCAGCCATCAATCCAACGGCTTGTTCGCAGTAATTGAGAAACTGTTCCCCTTGCTGGGTGAGCCTGATGTTTCGGGTGGAGCGAATAAAAAGCAGCGCCCCCACTTCTGTTTCGAGCCTTTTAAGCGCCGCACTGGCCGCAGCTGGGGTAATGTCCATGTTTCTTGCTGCAGCAGAAAGACTGTGCTGCTTTGCCGTTTCTATAAAAACCTTGAGATCGTTTAGCGCTTTCACCGACAGCCCTATCTTCAAAAATTATTTGAAAGTAATTTAAACCAATACTGGTTTTTCAAATTTTCATTGTCAAATAAACTTCAACCATAGATTTGATAAAGCACCTACCCTTGTGTAAGGGAAGCTAAAGGAGAACACCATGAAAGCGGTCGGCTATCAGCAATCACTACCTATTTCTGAACCTCAATCACTGGTTGATATTACCCTGCCAGAGCCTGTTGCTACTGGCACTGACATCTTGGTTGAAGTCAAAGCTATCTCGGTAAACCCAGTAGACACCAAGGTACGTATGCGTGCAGCGCCTGAACAAGGCGAATATAAAGTATTGGGTTGGGATGCCGCAGGTATCGTCAAAGCCGTTGGCCCTGATGCCACCTTATTCAAGCCAGGTGACAAAGTTTGGTATGCCGGTGACCTAACCCGTTCAGGCTCCAATGCCGAGTTCCAGTTAGTCGATGAAAAAATTGTCGGCCACATGCCAGAGGAACTGAGTTTTGCTGAAGCAGCAGCCCTGCCGCTTACCACAATCACTGCTTGGGAGTTGTTGTTTGACCGCCTTCAGGTGGAAAAGGAAAGCAATAAGAAACTCTTGATCATCGGCGCGGCCGGTGGTGTTGGCTCTATCATGGTCCAATTGGCGAAGAAGCTCACCAACCTGACTGTTATCGGTACTGCTTCGCGCACGGAAACTCAGGCATGGCTCGAAGAGCTTGGTGCTGATCACGTCATCAACCACCGCGAGTCGCTGAGCAAGCAACTGGTAGATAAAGGGCTTGGTGAAGTGGATTATGTAGTGGGCTTGACCAACTCAGACGATCACCTGAGTGAGATTGTCGAATCAATCAAACCACAAGGTAAATTCGGCTTGATTGATGATCCAGCATCATTTGATATCTTGCAGCTCAAGCGAAAAAGCATTTCTTTGCATTGGGAATTTATGTATACCCGTTCATTATTTGGCACTGAAGACATGATTGAACAGCATCACCTGCTCAACAATGTGGCAAAAATGGTCGATAACGGGGACATAAAATCAACAGTTGCTCATCAGGGCGGTACGATTTGCGCAGATAATTTGAAAAAAGCACATGAGCTATTGGAGTCACAAAAGGCACTGGGCAAAATCGTGCTTGAAGGTTTCTAATTAATAATCAGAAGCTTAATAACAAATAAGAGAAGAATTACGAAGGTAGCAGGCAGGTGTCTGGGTGCTATCTTCGTAAAGGTAACACAAAAAAATTTATATTATTAGACTTGTTAAAAAACTTTCTCAGCCTATAATGCTGAAAACCGGAGCGTCTGCCAACGCTCCGGTTTTTTTGTGCCTGCAACATGGTGAACCTGATTGCTATCTGCCAATAGCAACAAGCCATGATGCAAAATTCGATAAGATAAGGAATGACCAATGCGTATCGAACAAGACTTGAAACTGGGTTTTAAAGATGTACTGTTTCGTCCAAAACGTTCAACCCTAAAAAGCCGTTCTCAAGTTGAATTAACCCGCGATTTTACATTCAAGCATAGCGGTCGTCAATGGTCTGGTGTACCTATTATTGCTGCCAATATGGACTCTGTTGGTAGCTTCGAAATGACTGCTGCCCTTGCCAAGCACGGCGTAATGACCGCTGTTCACAAGCACTACACTGTCGCTGACTGGGCCGAGTTCGTTAAAAACAACGACGCTAACGTGCTGAACAACGCAATGGTTTCTACTGGTACCTCTGACGCTGACTTCCAGAAGACCAAAGACATCATGGAACTGTCTGACGACCTTATCTTCATCTGTATCGATATTGCCAACGGTTACTCTGAGCACCTTGTACAATACGTTCAGAAGGTTCGTGCCGAATTCCCTAACAAGGTTATCAGTGCCGGTAACGTTGTAACGGGCGACATGGTTGAAGAGCTTATCCTTGCTGGTGCTGACATCGTTAAAGTCGGTATCGGTCCTGGCTCTGTGTGTACTACCCGCGTTAAGACAGGTGTTGGTTACCCTCAGCTTTCAGCTATCATCGAGTGTGCTGATGCAGCCCACGGCCTAGGTGGCCGTATTATCGGTGACGGCGGCTGTGCCTGTGCGGGTGACGTTGCCAAAGCCTTCGGTGGCGGTGCTGACTTCGTGATGCTTGGCGGTATGCTGGCTGGCCACGAAGAGAGTAACGGCGAAGTTATCGAGCAAGACGGCAAGACTTTCATGAAGTTCTACGGCATGTCTTCACAAAGCGCGATGGACAAGCACTCTGGCGGTGTAGCCAAGTACCGTGCAGCAGAAGGCAAAACCGTTCTTCTGCCATTCCGTGGCCCGGTTGAGAACACTATCCAGGACATCATGGGTGGCGTTCGCTCTACTTGTACTTACGTAGGTGCCGCGAAGCTGAAAGAGCTGACCAAGCGTACCACCTTCATCCGCGTACAAGAGCAAGAAAACAACGTATTCGGTAAAGAATAAGCGTCTGGATAAGGAGAAATAGCCTCCTTACACTAGAAATAGATTTAAAGGGCCGCTTAGCAATAAGCGGCCTTTTTGCATACAAATACCGCTTGAGATTTTATGAATTCCATCGTCCAATAGCCAAAAATGAGTACAAGGCTAGTTTTAACTTCTATAAATGACTAGAGGGTATTGATAATTTTAATTTCATTAAAATAGGGTTTAAATAATACATTTTAGTATTCATGATAAATATTTTATTTCACATGTATTAC
>NZ_JACSOF010000163.1:0-14889 GCF_014349205.1 Photobacterium sp. BZF1 | reverse complement strand
TGGTGGACTGAGTCCCATGATGTACGAACTGAGAAATTAACCCCCGTGTCTACTTTACGGGGGTCATATCAACCCAGCACCCAGCACCCAGCACCCAGCTCCAAAAAAGGCCGCCAGTGGCGACCTTTGGTAATTCATATTGAATATTGGCTTAGAACGATGACGTATCTTTGAATAGGCCAACTTTCAGATCTTTAGCAACGTAAATCTCTTTACCGTCGACCAAGACACGGCCATCAGCAACACCCATGATTAGCTTACGGTTGATAACGCGCTTAAGCTGAATTTCATAAGTCACTTTCTTCGCTTCTGGTAGGATCTGGCCAGTGAACTTCACTTCACCTACACCAAGGGCACGACCTTTACCTTCGCCGCCGGCCCAACCAAGGAAGAAACCAACAAGCTGCCACATTGCATCCAGACCAAGACAACCTGGCATTACAGGGTCACCTTTAAAGTGGCAATCGAAGAACCATAGGTCAGGGCGGATATCTAATTCTGCATGGATGAAACCTTTACCGTGCTCACCACCTTCGTCGGTGATTTCTACAATACGGTCAATCATCAGCATGTTGTCAGATGGCAAGGAAGGGAAAGCAGGGCCGTATAGTTCGCCTTTACCACATGCAACTAGTTCGTCGTAATTATAAGATTGCTGGCGTTTCATCAGACTTTAAAACTCCTTAAAAAGTATGGAGGCAATTTAGCTTACACATGTACGCCAGACAACTCGGATCAGTTCTGGACCAACCAGTTACGAATTCGGGATAGCAAACCGATATGTTTTTCCATGTCTCCGTGATGGAAAATATCAATGCGTTCAGCAATTTTCGCTAACAGCGTTTCTGCTTCTTCATCATCACTACGGAAGGCTTGGCCGGTTAATCGAGGTAGTGCGTCATCAACACTCTCCACCGTCCATAGGTGAAATTGTCCGGCTTTAATGGCATCCAACACCTCATCATTTAGGCATAGGTTAGTCAGGTTTGTTTTCGGTAATATGACACCTTGGTTACCTGTCAGGCCACGGAACGCACAAACCTTGTAGAATCCTTCGATTTTCTCGTTAATGCCACCTACAGCCTGTACACGGCCAAATTGGTCAACGGCGCCAGTAACAGCGACTTGTTGATTGATAGGTTGCATAGAAAGTGCAGAAACTAGCGAGCATAGTTCCGCTAGCGAGGCGCTATCACCATCAACTTCAGAATACGACTGCTCAAATACGATAGAGGCGGAAAATGGCAAAGGTTGGTCTAAATCTAATGCAGTACTGATAAATGCCTGCATGATCATCATACCTTTGGCGTGAATATTACCCGCGAGATCGGCTTTACGCTCAACGTCTGAAATATCGCCATCACCAAAGTGAACAACACATGAAATACGTGCCGGCTCACCGTAAGCGCGAGGGTGTCCCGGTACTTCAACAACGGTAAGACCATTAACCTGACCAACTTCTTCGCCCTGGCAGTTAATGACTACTTGGCCATGGTGGATATCTTCAATAGCACGCTCAGGCAGATAAGATTCACGGTACTCCCGTGCCTGAATGGAATCTTTTAGGTGCTGTGCAGTTATCTTATTGCCCTGTGACTCAAGGGCAGCCTCGCAGAGTAGGCTTTGGTGCCAGATAGGGCAAAGTGGTACCCGGGTTTGGTCTTCAGCGTAACGTGCGCCCGTTTTTAGCACCATTTCAAGTGCTTCAGCATCAGCAAGTTCTGGTAGCTTGGCTTTATCGATTATCGCTTTTAGGTAAGCAAGGTATAGCGGCAGGTTATCTTTGGTGATCACCAAATCCTGTTCGAACTCACCATACATGGTAAAGCCTGAAGAGATATCCGGCTCTGCGTTTTCAAGCTCAGCCATTAAGTAACGATCGCCGATGAGTACCAACTTGATATTCAATTGTTCTGCTGGTGGCAGAGGGTACAGGCTCTTTTTGGAGGCGGCTTGCCATTCCAGCGTCCCGTTCATCAAAATGCTCTTGAGGCGAGGCCATAGGCTAGGGTTGGCAAGGATTGCACCGACAGAAAGCACCAGGTAGCCGTTGTGGGCTTGGTGAACCAACCCATGCTTGACTTGCTGCTTGTTGATATTGTTTTCTTCGACTGGAGGGTAAACAGCACCGAACAGGCTTAGCTCCGTCACGTTCTCGCCGGCGACGATGACCGGGGATTCGTTTTTGGCTTCGGCTTGTTGTGAAATCAGCTCAATGACATAATCACGGTACACCTTGTTGTCAGGTGCGGTAATTCGCAATACACGTGGTTGAAGTTCAACTGCAGTAAACCGGCGCACAGCATCTGATAGACGATCTTGTAAGGTTCCAGTCGTTGCGGGAAGGAGATCATTGTACTGTTCAAGGATGGCTTGGTACTGAGAGTAGTCTGGAGTCATCGAGCGCCAGTTTTGTTCATGCATGGGCGTGTGCTTTATTTCGTTAGTGTGAAAAAGTCAGCAGTATAAATGAATCAATGGCCGCATAATAGCTTAGTGTGTAATGTAATTGACTTCATTTGCGGTCCTGTTGAGATCGGCTTAAAAACAAACGCTTAAACTTCAAAATGGAATTGAGCTTTAGAGGTCTAACAGTTACACTGTCACTACTTAAGTTTAGACTTATCGAGAATCTCTGACGACTATGAAATATCAGCAGCTTGAAAACCTTGAAGCCGGATGGAAATGGAATTATCTAGTAAAAAAATGGAAAGAGGGTGAAGCGATCACCGGTTACATCGATACCAGTGAAGCGAAAGCTGCGGTAGATGAACTGTTATCCATTGAGCATGAGCCAACCAAGGTGCTCAAGTGGATAGACAAGCATATGTCACCAGAGCTAGATAAAAAGCTCAAACAAGCTATCCGTGCTAAACGTAAACGTCACTTCAATGCTGAACAAGTTCATACTCGCAAGAAATCCATCGATCTCGATTACCGCGTTTGGGAGAAGTTGGCAGAAAAGTCCAAAGAGCTAGATTCCACCTTGTCTGACACTATTGAATATCTCCTGAGTGAATCAAACAAAACAGAAGTGGCGAGTAAGAAGGTGATGGATTTGAAGCATGACCTCCATGAGCTATTAGACTTTGAATAATCGCACTCAGTATTGGGCGCATTGCCAGAGTTGTTAACCTGCCTCAGGCGAGAACCACTAACATGTTGTAAAATAGGACTTAGGTGTCCCAGTTAATTCATTGTTAGTGTTGCTTTTGAATACAGTTAGTTCTACTAAACACTTTTAAAAACGCATTTTTGTAGAACTGGGCGAGAAAAGGAACTTGATAAAGGAGCCAAGCATGGAATTCGTGCTATACGTGATTGCCCTTGCCATTATTGTATTTGTTTTTGTGTTTAAAGATCGGCCGATTATGGTGCTGACCTTCGAGGATGGAAAACTCACTCAACAGAAAGGTCAAATCCCGAACGGTTTTTTGGCTGGATGTAAAGATATTGCGCATAAACAACCGTTTTCTGGCAAGGTAAAGGTTTATAAGAACCGCTTTACAACAAAGTTGGTGTTTTCAAAGTCGGTGCCTTCAAAGGTAAAACAGCGCATCCATAATGTCTTTCCTTATAGTGGCGGCTCGAAGAAGCGCGGAAGACGTGCTTAACATCAATAATCTTCATTGAATCTATCAAAGCTCTCCACAATGGAGGGCTTTTTTGTACCAGGATATAAAGGTAACCCAGATGCTCACACCACACGCATTTCGCTTAACGCTTGGCGCTGACTTAAAGCGGTCTATTCTGGCCTACGTGAAGCAAAAAGACATTAAAGCAGGGTCACTATTAAGTTGTGTCGGTTGTCTGTCCCATGCCTCTATACGGCTTGCTAATGAGTCTGAAAGCCTAGAACTTAAAGGGCCATTGGAAATTTTGACCCTCAGTGGGACTTTGACCCCAGATCATGTGCATTTGCATATTTCTGTGGCCGATAAGACGGGCCGAGTTTATGGCGGGCACCTACAAGATGGATCGATCGTTTCCTTTACTGCTGAAGTCTGTTTAGCGGAATATGCCAATCTGTCCTTCTCGCGTGAACAAGACGACGCCACAGGGTTTACTGAGCTGGTGGTGAAATAGAAAGAGAGGTTCACCGAGGTTTTATGACAGGCCATATATACTTGTATCTATAAGAGATATAAGTATATAGGTAGTCATACTATGGGGAATAGCGAAGGTCTCCTGTCTTTTCAGGCTCAAATTAAGGGTAATCATTGTTTTGGCTGTGGTAAGGAAAACCCGCAAGGCCTTCACATTCAAAGCTTCTGGGCTGGGGAGGACACAGCGGTGTGTCAGTTTTCACCCCAAGCTTACCATTGCGCCGCGCCAACACATTTCCTAAATGGGGGGATTATTGCCACAGTGATTGATTGTCATTGTATTTGTACGGCAATGGCTGGTGCCTACCGGCGTGCAGGAAGGGAGATTGGCGAAGGAGAGGCAATATGGTATGCGACAGGTCGCTTTTCCCTTGAGTATCTCCGTCCTGTGTCGATTAATGCAGAGATTGTATTAAAAGCGAGTGTGATTGATATTGATGAGCGTAATACAGAACTCGAATGTGAATTGATCGCCAATAATAAAACAGCCGTTAGGGCCAAGCTAACGGCTGTTAGAGTTCCAGAGCAATGGATGGCTGCTGGGGGATAATTGGCTATTTTGTGCTCTGTGTCTTTGAGGCAGCAATATCAACCAAGGCTTGGTGGCTAGACAGATAATGCTGAATCTTTTCTTGCAGCTCACTCAGTGCTTGCTCGGCCCTTATTCTCTTTTCCTTTTCTTGCTCTAGTTGTTTGCCCAGTTCAACCGCCATATAGCCACCTTTAATTAAGGCTTTTGTTGTGACGTTGCTCTCAGTAATCGACTTTAATTCTTCGATCATGTAATAGTGCTGATCGATATCTCTTATTGTAATTGCCATGTACAGAATAATGCTTAAAAGATAGCATTATGTATCAACTAATATTTCTGTCAATAAATTTGATGGCTTTTGCTGCAGAGAATATATTTGCTGAAAATAAACTTTGCTATCAGATTAACAACGGCTTTTTCTTTAAATTGGTATGAAGATATCAATTTGATGCTAATTAACGATAATTTGCTTGTAATGACTATTGTAGTCATTATTCGACAAAGATTAGAATTCACTTATAAAGTGAGTGAATGGCTGTAAGGAAGAATAGTGAGTCAACAACTGAGCCAGATAAAACGGCGAGCGATGGAGAGTCGTACACGACAGCAATCAAAACCTTCGTTACCTGGATTGATGGAAATTACTCACGGCAGTGAAGTCACACTCAGTGTTAAAACGCCCATAGGGCGGTTGTATCAAGTGAGCTCGGTGTTCATTGGTACTAATGGTAGAGATAAGTTGTTTATTGAACTGCCTAAGGTTAATAAGGTAGAGAGAGAGCAGTTTTTCCAGATCGGCTACCGGATGACGATTAAAGCGGTTTCTGAAAAAGGCGAAGGGGCATTAGTTAATGTCCGTACTCAGATCAGTCATATTCTTACCGATCCTGTTCCGCTGTTAGTTGTTGATATTCCCCCACAGATTGATGTGGTTCAGCTTAGAAAAGAGCCACGTTATGCTGTGAATCTAGAGGGAGAAATTGTACTGCCTTCTCGTACGCTGAATGTTTTACTGAAAGATCTTTCTACCTCTGGGTGTAGTTTCTATATTGAAGCGAATGGACCAACTATTGAGATCAATAATGTTGTAACGGTAGAAGTGATGCACCCGAAAACGGAGGTGATTTATCCATTATCAGGAAAAGTCTGTAACCATCAGCAGTTAGGCGTGAACAAACAACTTGGTATTGAGTTTGACGAATCAGGGCAGCAGGCGGTGAGAGAGCTAATGAATAAGCTGATGTTTGATGGCGCAAAACTATCGTTTAAGCCATGACAAATAGTGCGATTGCCTCTGACTCTGACTAAGCTGAAACCTACGATTTAAACAATCGTAGGCAAGGATATGAGGTTTAGCTTAGTAAAATAAAAACAAGAAGGGAGTCTAGGAATCACTTGGTTGGAAAATCCCCAGCTTTTCAAGACAACGCTGAATTTTTTGCATTGAAAGAGGCTTTACCAAATAGTCATTGGGGTTGTGGGAGATAACGCGCTTAACAGTTTCAATTTCACTGTCACCTGTTACAATCACCACCGGCATAGAAGGGTATTGTGTTCTGATATATTGCAATACCTCGATCCCATCTAAAGGCTTGCATAGATTCAAATCTAGGAAGATACAATCGACAGTCGTCTTTAGTAACGTATTATAAGCTTGCTGTGCCGTAGGGGCGTAAAGCAACTTCTGGACTGGGACGCTTTTTCTTAGCAGCTCGGCTAGGATCTTAGCCATCATCTTATTATCTTCAATGATGAGAAACTTATTCATAGCGGTTTTTCCTTAAACTCATCGTGATCTTGCTAAGTACATCAAAAGCACTTGTGCATCCAACGAACTAAAATGTGCTTGTTTATATAGTATGATAGGGAAAATTAACGATCAACTTGGTTAAGTATAAAACAATATGTGAACTCTATCTTTATCCTTTTAACCCTGACGCACTATAATTTAATAATTGTTCAAATTACAAGCAATTTGCCAATACAAAATATAAGGCTTTAAAGGGTATATAAAGGTGCAAGAAAAAGGCTGTACCTTATGAGTACAGCCTTATGTTAATAATTGGCATGCTAGGCGAGTGGTTGATCAGATTGCGAGAGGCTTTCCTAGTAACACGCTATTTAGGTAAAGTGGACGATTATCTTTTGTGATAAACATACCGCGTTGATCAGAAATGAAAGCGGCCTTATCTGCTGATTCGATAATGTAAAAGCTACGTGCGGTGAGAGATTGCTTATTGTCCGCCGTATCTTGCTCTTTTGCGATCACGAGGTAGTGGGAACCATAGCGTAGGAATAATCCGTAGAACTGCTTGGAAATAGTGATCTTATCAGACGTGTTGTAACCCAAGAATTGCATTTTGATTTTTCCATGGGTGAATACAGTGGAAAGGCGTTCATGGCCAACATCGGGATAGCTGGATTCAAACACATATCGCCCTTGGGTTGTTAAAGCTGAAAAAACACCGACACTGATTGTCACTACCAGCCCCAAAAAAACGCCTAATGCGGCTTTAGATATAATTTTACCCACGGCAATTACCTTGTTCAATTTGAGAGGTGATATCGATAAAGCCTGCTTTGTTATCAATGACAATCAGCTGGTAGTCATCACAAATTCCACCTAGGGGATATGCAATGAATTTTGACTTTGGATCTGGAGTTGCTTTGATTGCATCTATAACGGCTGGTGGCATTACCTGGCCGTCATAAAGGACGCGGTGATGATCTATTTGTGTACTTTCAACGAAAAGAGCCATTTGTGAAAGCGTGATAATAGTTAGGGTAAATGTAAGGGCAGTTACAAGGTAACGTTTTGATGCTTGGGTGAGATGAGAGAGTACAGCAGCTTTCGTTATAATCGTTTTTGACGGCGAAACGGGTGTAGCATGGCCTGTGTGGCTGTCGGTTGGGTCGTTTGCTGGTGGTTTTTCACTAGCGTTGCTCTTGTTGTTTTCTTCTAACTTCAACTCTTCTACAGAAGATAGGCGAATGAGATAGCCTTTTTTGGGCTCAGTCACAATGACATCGTCTGCTCCGAGTTCTGAAAAGGCAGACCGAATATGTTTGATGGCAACGGTTAGAGAACTATTGGTTACAACTTTGCCTGTCCAGCAATCTTCCAATAAGGCATCGCGGCTAACAGCAACGTTAGGTTGCTTAGCTAGCATGCAAATGATCAAGGATTCAGATCGGGAAAGTTTCACACTTTGGTTATCAGTGGTGCGGATCAGCACTTGTGTTACAGGGTCTATCTTAAAATCCCCAAGTAAAACCGGTGTTGTCATGTCACGCATAATTTTCCTCATATTCACCACTTTGAGCAGGGGATTTTAGGCGAATGGATAGCTCAAAACAATGTTGTAAAGGGTAAAAATCTAGCTTCTGAATATAGCTTCTGAGAAAGTGAAACTTTTCGTGGCCGAACCTAGAGGCAAGCTCGGCCGTTGAAAAGTTAAATGTTTAACTTATAACCAAGGTACATGATGCTGTATGAAGCACTTTCTGTCTTGACCGCTTCCAGCTCTCTGGCCATTTCTTGTACGTGGCCTTCATCTCGAGCTTGAACAGCAATAGAGTAGGTAGGCTGTTTCATGTTGCCGTCAAAATCTTGAATACTGAGATAGGCAGAAGTAACGACACCTTGCGCATTCCAATTAACAACCTTTTGCAGGTCTTTGCCAAGGATCTGATCAACAAGTAGGTTTTGCTGTGGCTCTAACCAAGTCAGTTCTAAAGAGTATGTGTTCTGGACCATTTCTTTGTCCAACCACTTTGTACCTATGTCGCGAATATCCGCGATTTTGACAACATCATCTTTAAAGAAAGGAAGAGGCTCTAGGCGTTTTAGTACTTGATCGGCTGAGTCCGCTTCCATTACAAAGTTGATTATTGGGAACTGTTTGCCATCTACCATGGAGTGGCGAACGAAAAGATCATGAATAATACCTTGCTCAACCAGTTTAGAGAATTCACTGCGTTGGGCATTCATACCTTCAAATACAGTTAGGGCATCATCTGTTTTCCACTCGAGGCTGACGCCATAGGCTGCGCTATGTGCTTGTGTGGCTGTCATCGCTAACCCAAGAGCAAGCGGAGCAAACTTCAATAGTTTCATACTAAATTCCTTTTAGTTTCTGATAACTTCATATAGAGCGGGGTAAAATTCGACGCCAGGGATATTCAATGGCGGTAGTGTCTTGTTCATTGCGGCGATTGCCGATTTGAAGTGGTTGTCAGATTCCCATTTAGCAATGTTGATATAGTGGAATTGACTATTAGGCTGAATAGAGCGATGTAATGAGGTAGAGATATAGCCAGGCTGAGTAACAAGAAAATCTCTGGCTTGCTCCCAGTGATCGAGTACCGCTTGTTCATGAGATTCAGGCACATGAAAAGGGTTAATGAGGGTCACTTCGGCACTTGTTGGTGCAGCGGCAAAAGCGAATAGTAGGGCGGGTATGACTTTACTTAGCATTTGGATCTCCTTGTTATTGTATAGCGTTCGAAACTTAGCATATACAACAAGAAGAAAACCCAAACACACAGTTAATTAATATTAATTATCTTTGAATTACGATATATTGAACTGATATCTAGCGCCTAATCGGAAGTTCATTTCTTTAAGTACAGGAAGCTCACCTAATTGTGATGTGCCAAGGTCCATCGCTCGATGTGCAATGTTCGCTTCTATGCTCCACGCCTCGGTAAGGTGAATCTGATTATCTAAACGTAGTTCGTAAAGCGGTTCGTCAAATGTCGCAACACGAATTGCCGGCTCTGCCGTCCAGTGCTTTAGTAGATTGAATTTGGCACCAACTTCAGCAGTAAAAGCGGTATCTGAATAGCTCAGTGATACATCAGAAAATAGAGGGTTGGACAGGTCCATTTCTGCGGTGAGTTTCTCGGCACCTAACAAGGCGTATACTGAACTGTTTTTGCCAACTGGCATATAGTATCCAAGGCCAATTAGTGAATGGTTGAATCCGAGACGGTCTTTTGACACGTCATCGTAGCGGCCTTCAAGGAAAAAATGATCAACAGGGTTGATACTGGCACGAGCGTAGTAACCAGACATATTATCGTAGCTACTATTGATATCAGTAGGAAGGTACTCACTAAATAGAGAGTACTGGTAGCCTACAGAAACGTAAGAATAGTTCTGTTGTAGCTTAATAGGACCAGCAATGGCAGAGGTTGTAATGGCGCAACCAAGGGCAAAAAGCGGTAAAGTTAGTTTCATTGTATTAATCTCCTAAAGCGATGAGGAGACTAAGTAATAATGTGCTCAATTGAAATATTTAAAGGTGATAATTCACATTAATTAATTTATTAATATCAATATCTCTATGATTTATAATGTTTTCCATAAAACTCTATACTCTAATGCACTATAATTTTATGAGTGTAAAACATAAATAACTTAACTATTTGAACACCGTTACATACTTTGCTGTATAACTCAAAAAATATCCATGTAGAAAAGAAAGAACAACAACCCTCTTAGCATCGAATTCTACACTCGGAATCAATGGGAAGGTCTTATGGGTTCCGTTAGACGGCTTGTGCTCTTACCTTTTGCTTTTATCCGCAACTCTAGCGCTTTCGTAATTATCGGAAAAGGGGGTTAACCAACATCTCGGCTATCGTCCATATCTTTGCTCCGAGTCATGGGAAAAAAGAGACCCTGTAACGTTTTATCTTTACTGGGTGTGACAACGGGCATCTCGCAAAATGCCTTTTTAGGCTAATATCGTTCAATACTCTGTGCTTTTGTGCATGGGCTTTGTCATTTCACCAATGAGGGAATCGTCTGTGAAAATAGCCGTAACTGCAGCAAGTGGGCAACTAGGGGCTGCCATCGTCAAAGCAACTGTAGAGCTCACATCTAAAGATGACGTTATCGCACTTGCTCGAACACCGGATAAAGCAAAACACCTTGGGGTAGAAGTTAGACCTGGTGATTACAACCAACCAGAACAACTAGAACAATCGTTGCAATCTGTTGATGCACTCTTGGTCGTTTCTGGGATGGATGCCCCTGACAAACGTATAGAGCAACACCGTAATGTGATAAAAGCGGCGAAGAGAACAGGCGTCAAAAAGATTGTGTATACCAGCGTCCAAGGTGCTGAGGTCGGCACTGCATTTTCTCCGGTAATCCAAAGTAACCGCCAGACCGAGCAAGACGTTCGCGAAAGCGGGCTAGAGTGGGTGATCGGGCGAAATGGTATTTACATCGAACCGGATATTGAATACATAGAAAGCTACAAGAAACTAGGCCAGATATATAACTGTGCTGGTGATGGCAAGTGCGGTTATACAACTCGTGAAGAACTGGCTTTTGCCTATGCAAAAATGCTAACTGAAGATAAGCACAACGGCCAAACCTATAACTTAAACGGTGAGGCCCTCACGCAATATCAACTGGCGGATTATATAAATCTCGCGTTCGGCACCAAGCTGACTTATGTACCAATGAGTGTCGAAGAGTATCGCCAAGACCGCATATCAGAGCTTGGGGAGTTCATTGGAACAGTTATCGCGGGGATCTACCAAGGCATCCAAGAAGGGGCAGCAGAAAACCCGAGCCATTTTGAACTAGCCGCAGGCAGGCCACATATCAGTTGGGATGAGTATTTTAATACGCTGAAAGCGTAGGATACTAAAGTTACATTGTCACTTAATTTGCCAATTTGAATGAATGATTCTGATACAGAACAGCTAAATGAATCTAGTACAAAGCTTGCTTGATGTTGGTAAGATACAAATTGAGGACGCAATGATATTCAAATAACACTAATGCCTCAGCGATTGCTTAAAATCGCCGAGGCCTGATAGTTAACAGGATGTACTTTTCTTTATTAGCTTAGCTCTTCATACGTAAAAGGGGGCTTGCAAAAAGTCCCAGCAATACCCATAGACTCAATGAAGCCCCACCAGATCCGCTATTGTTTTCTGGCCACTGTGTATTGAGGTCCGATAGGTCTATCAGTTTAGGTGAGACTTCTGAATCTGATACACCCACGGCGAACACTTTTCCATCTACATATTGAGCATCATCAAAGAGGGGGTGGATGTACGAAAAAGGTATGCTGACAGTTGATTCTGTCTGACTTTGTTTAAATTGAACTTCAAATGGCTCTACTTCATTTAGATAAGTTGGGTTCGAGCCTGAAAGATGTAGGTAAACAACACTTTCCTTATCAATTAGCTTCGTTCTAGTAACAGTAAAATCAAACGTATTTTCCTGGGTGTTTTCTTTTGCGACTATGTCGAGGGTAGCCATGTCTAAGTAAGGTTCATGTTGAGCGACTTTAGGAGCGTAAGTGTTAATGAAGCGCACCATATCAGCATTTTCAACTTTACAATCATCCGACCCGGTAATCATCATATTTTCAACCTGATTAAGGTGAACATTATTCATTAGCGAAGGCGTAGTAAAATTAGGTGGGCAACTTGTACCGTAACCATAATCTTCACCGATGCCATATACATCAAACTCTTTACTAGCTCTTGCTTTGAATGGATATGCTCCCATACTTTCAAGGACTCGCTGTAAAAGCATATATTGGTAATTTGGATAGCTATTGCTTATTCCATTCATAATATTTTTATGAATAGCTGATTTTTTTGTATTAACTGACTCAGCTCCTTCTATTTCAAATAACTCATATTTGTCATAGTTGAACCTGACTGAATTTCTATACCAGTAGACAGTAGACTGATAACCTTCTGCTAGCCCAACTATAAAATGCCCTGAGTTGTTAGTTTCTATTGCTAAGTTCGGGTCATTGTAGTTCATCGAATTCACTAGGTGCAGGGTAATTTGGCCGGGCCAAAATATATTTTTATCTATGGCTGAAACTCTAGCTGGAATTAGCTTCATTTCTGCACCCTGATCTTCGAGTAAAATATTTGCGGCATCCAGGGAGCGGTAAAAACCAATAATTTCACTTGAAACCAATATTTCTGGGTTTGCTATGTAAGCATCACTATAAACAAAAGAAACCTCTAGCTCAGTAGATTTAACACTTGTTACTGTCAAAGCCAATGTCATAGCAAGGAACATCGTTTTCATGTGTCCTCCATCTTTGCCTGGTTACATCTTGTAATAAAAGTTAAATATAATAATTTATCTCTCCCATAAGATTACAATGCAGTAATGGAGCAGAATTACAAGAGTTGAAAACAATTACATTTGATTGTTCTATGTTCATCACAACATGTTAATACTTGTTTGTTCTCTATGCGCATGGCGATGACATTTGTAAGTTTTTCTCATGATTAAACTGTCTCTTTCTAAGGTAGTTCATCCTGCTAGTAAGTAGCTGTGGAGTAGGGACGTCATGGCTTTTTCCTGCTGTTTGGCTTGGGTAAATTTTAGGACGGCGCCCAGTCGTTGTTATCGACTATCTGGCCTTTATTTTCATTGTTCAGTTTACCGAGATCTTGAATCCCAGCTTCCGGTGCCCGTATTGAATGGCGATGGTGCCGTCAGGTAGGTCGAGTACCTTGACCTACTGGTTGATAAGCCGCTGGTTTTCTCCCATTGGGTCAATGAGATAAACAACCTTATCATATTGAAATGTCAGTGTTTTGGAGAGCTTACGCAGTTCTTACCAGGCAAAAATATCATTAAGTTCATCAGTTGTTTCCCGCAAAAGCCGATGTAAGTCTTTCGGAAACCACGGAGTCTTGGCAAAGCGGTAGTTGAAATCCGTGATGAAGTTGGGGAGTCATGCGTTGGCTACCACTGCAAAATATTGAGGCTAGTGAGCAAGTATGACCTACACTCAATCAATATGTTCCAATGTGGGCAAGAAGTGCCGAGTATCATCATTGATTTATTCGTTGGCAGTGAAAAGTCATGATTAAGCCGATTATAACTAATGAGTTTATGCAGTTTTACAATTGCCAAATGGAAGAAAAACAGGCCATTGAATATGGGTATAAATTACTAAGTTCACTGGATAAGATTGCCGATAAAATCAAACTTGAGGTTGGTGAGGAGGGACTTGAATTGTTAACTTCTTATCATTCAACCCGATGGGCGTTACTTCGTTATTTATCTTACCTTGAACAATCAAACCATATGCTTACTGTCCTAGATGCTGAAATATTTGCTACCTATTTGTTCACCAATTTACGTGATTTTGAGCAGTTAATTGATGAAGAATTTAGCGAATATGGATTTTGATTAGGGAACAAGTCTCCATAAATTAGTTATAAGCGATCATCCATTTGCGGAGAGTCTCTACCAACCAAGGGTTTAAGCTTGTGGTGACATTACTGAGCGACACCAAAACCGTTGATAACAACCAACGTACTGTCTATCACTGAGGGCGTTATGGAGCTGGGTGCCAAAACATCACACTGTAACGTTTGTTCGCGCGCTCAACGCGGCCCTTGGCTTGTGAGCTGTTGGCACAGATCAGCTCGATATTAAGATCATTCAGTACACGACCAAACTGGGTGAGTCGTTCAGTGTGGGCATCACGCTTGCTGACATGGAAAACCGCATGCCAATCACTATAGAATGCAGTGGGTTTGCCGTGCTGTTCAAGGTATTCACGGGTAGCACCATATAATCGAAGGCTGACTTGGTTTCACTGAAGCGCCGGTTCATCAAACGGCCAGTGGTATCATCGATGCAAAAGGTTGAGAGGTTGAGAGGTTGATAAACTCACGGCTTGTGTTTGTTATGGGGAGCCCAAAGACCATCGACGATCATCCATTGGCGTAAGGTTTCAACGGAAATATGAATATCATGAAGCTCAGAGAGTTTTTCATGAGCCAACGTCGGGCTGAAATCTTCGTATTGCTGATGGAGCAAGGCCAGTGTCTGTAATATGAATTTATTCATAATGGCGATGGTTGCCTAGCTGAGCACGTTTTGAAGAATCCAAACTAGCAGCGCCAAATTCAATGAAGCGTTTGACCAAGCGTTAAGTAAGTGGGTAGCTTTGACACTGGTGATCCGTTTATCACAGATGTCTTGGATTAGTTTGATTCTCTGTAATTCATTGTCAGTCATGGTCAATAGCATCAAAGGTCTCCAAACACGGCAAAGAAAGCGTGTTTGGAAGCTAGAACAACATGACATTTTAATCTGGCTCAAACCTGACATTTCTAACTGGATCTTACACCTTCTGTTTATCCCATTTTAAATTGTCAGCCTGCTTTCCCAGATTAAAGTGTCTCTTTCCAAGGTAGTTCATCCTGCGATTGAGTGGCTGTGGAGTAGGGACG
>NZ_JACSOF010000162.1:0-14994 GCF_014349205.1 Photobacterium sp. BZF1 | reverse complement strand
GACCACCATGACCACCATGACCACCATGACCACCATGACCACCATGACCACCATGACCACCATGACCACCATGACCACCATGACCACCATGACCACCACCATCATCACCATGGTGCTGAGTGCGGTTGTGGGCACCGCCATATCGCTTCACCGGAAGAGGTCGATAATGCCAAGACCTTGCGTGAGTACGTTGGGGTGATCATGAGTATTGGTCTGCGTCCATGTACCGGTGCCATTATGGTATTGCTGTTTGCCAACATGGTTGGTCTTTACTGGATGGGCGTAGTCAGTGCTCTTGTGATGTCTTTGGGCACGGCGCTGACAACCTCTGCTCTGGCTCTGTTGACGCTATCGGGCAAGCGTATTGTCCATCGCTACTTACAGCAAGGAAATAGCGAACAAGGTCAATCACAACCACAGATCGGCATCCTACTGGCCGGATACAGCTTGCAATTGCTAGGTGGTATTGTATTGATATTGCTTGGATTGTTGCTGGCAAGCAGCCAGAGTACGGGGCTTTCACCGGTATTACTTGGTTGATAGGGTATTACTTGGTTGGTAGTAGTGTTCAATACTGCTGGAATAATAGGAAGTGGCCTCACTGTTGTGAGGCCTGTCGCCTAGCCAGGTGACGTTTTTATTATACTTTCGTTTTTTCTGAGATTAATCGACTGTCGGCTCAGCCTTTGGCTGGGCCGATTTCGTTTTAGCGCGCGGCATCATGCGGCTCAGGGTGTTGTCCTTGATGATGAAATGGTGGAACAGGGCCGCGGCAGTATGTATTGCGATCAAGGTCAGTAGGGTAAAGCCAAGCAATGCATGACGCTCCCTGATTGTTGCAGTGAGGGCTCGGTTTGTTTCGACAAGCGTCGGCAGTGCCTGACCGAAGACAATCAAAGGCTTTCCTGTACTGTTCAACAAAGCCAGACCTGCAATAGGAATAAGCAACATCAACGCATACAGGGCGATATGGACAATCTGGGTAATCCTGTTTTGCATTTTGCTTGGCGTCGGATTAATTGCAGGTTTGTGGCTGGTCAATTTTACTACCAGGCGGAAAAGGGTAATGACAAAGAGTGTAGCGCCTAGGTAAAAGTGCATGTTGCTGAACAGTTCGCGGGTCTCTGAGCCGCGCTCATAGGTTATTGCTATTTCTATCGAAGCAAAAACCGCGACGATCACACAGAGTGTTAGCCAGTGTATAAATATAGTGACTGGGTTGTAGTGCTTTTTTTCCATTTTAATATTTTCCTTGGGTTTTTACTTATTGGCGTTGAAAGGAAATGGTGCTGAGCTCGCACCCATAGTAGGGGTTTGCAAAATTGCGACAAGGTACCTTATTGATAATTAATGTTAATTAGTGTTGTTGATATTTCTTGAGCTCTTTTAGGTTTCAGGCTCAAAGATGAAAAAACATAGCGGGGCTGGTGAGTTAATAATAAAGTGATGCTTGTGGTTAAATGCTTGCAACCTGGAGGCTTCGTGAACAAATTGTATTGGAAGAAGGGGGCTTTGGTCCTGTTAGCTTCTGCTGTACCGGTAGGTCATAGTTTGGCGTCAGAACCTGCTTTTGATTGCGCCAACGCTGATGGCGAGGTGGAAACGCTTATTTGCCAAGATGATGGCTTGGCCGCTTTGGATAGGCAAATGCAGCAAGTTTTTGATAAGGCGATGGAGCAACTACCTGCCGAAGACGTCAAGTTGCAAAAGGCTATGCAGCGCGGTTGGATCAAAGGGCGAAATGATTGCTGGAAAGCTGATGATGTCGGCAACTGTACCGAGTTTTCCTATAAAAGCCGGATTGTCGAGTTGCAAATTATCAGTGGGCAACTCGAGGTACCCAAAAGTATTTCACTGGATTGTGGAGATACCAGCGAGCCTTTTACTGCAGTTTTCTACAACCAGACTGACCCGGCAAGCTTGGTGTTGACCCAAGGTAATGACCAAGTGATTGCCTTGGCAGAACCAATGGCGAGTGGTATCAAATACCTAGGACAGAACGTGGAATATAGTGAGCACCAGGGTGAAATAACCATTCAATGGTTCGACAGTAAGTTTGAATGCCAAGCTGGCAAACAATAAGCACATTAAAAAATGAAAAGAAATAACTAACAAGGCAGTGGAAGAACACGTAGGGGACAGGTTTATGCGCATTAATTGGCAAATTTTTATCAAGGTGGCGATAGCCAGTTTATTGTTCGGCTTCATCCAGTTTGTGCAAGCCGGATCTATGATAGCGACGTTGCCCGATGGCCGGGAAGTGATTCTGCTGGAGGACAATACCTGGCGTTTTGTCACACCTCAAATAGAAAGCAGTTCACCGGACCAACCATCTGCAGCAACAATCCCAAGCGCCGGGAACGTTGCGAAAGGCACTGCGACCGGAGCTGCGGTGGTAACGGGGACAGCGATCACTTCAGGTAAAGCAACGGCACCTACTGTTCCTTCCTCTGGGGCGGCTAATCCCCAAGTTAAAATGGCCTCGTCAGCCAAAGGTGACCTGGTCGCACCCGATACCGGACGGTTAGTCGGTGAATACCAACGCAGTGGTGTCGTTATGGTTGCTCAGTCTGCCAGTTATCAGGATGGGCGGCTGACGATTCCTGTATCACTGCGAAACGAGGGTACAGATTCGGTGATCCTCGTTGAAGTCGCTACAATTTTGCGCAACGACAGTGGTGAAGTGCTCAAACGCGATAACCATGTTGTTTGGACATCGATAAAGAGAATGCCAGAGACTTACTTTAGACCGGGAACCGAGAAGGAAGGTAAGATCCTGACGTTTACTGTTCCCAAGTTAGAGCATTATTTCCTAGAAACTGACATTACAACGGTCGAGCGTTGGTGAGGCTTTAGTTTTTTTGTTGTTGTTCGTTTTATTGATGCTGTGGTATTTGGTTAAAGCCAGTTCGATATGTCCATTCTCCACCTCCAGTAACGTATCTAGAAAACCGGGGTAATTAGTATCCTGACTCTTCATGTAGGCTGCCAAGAGCTTTACGTCATCAGGCCTTGGTCGGTAACTTAAGTTGGGAAATGCTTGGTAAACCGCAGTGATAGCCATTTTTAATACATCTGCTGAACTTTTCATATCTTGCTTATCGAGTTGATTAAATGTTTTATTTTTTCCGAGTGATTCAGACCACTTGGCTTAAGAAGCATGGGGATTGTAGGTAGGCTTTATGACAGGATGTTTTCAATAGACGAAATAGTGCGCTTTATTTCATATTGAGTGATTTGAGTGTTTTGAAGAAAGGCTCCCAGAGATACCTGTGGGAGCCTGTTTTAATGATTGATATAACGTCAACAATAGGAAGTCAGTTATTTCGATGCTGCAAGTTGCTCGGCGCGGCGGGCTTTTGCAGCCACGAGCTGTGCGGCACGCTTATCGGGTTTAATCAATATACTTTTGGCTGTCACTTTCGCATCGTCGGTGCTTTTTTTACTTTTTGGCAGTAACTGGTTTAGCACGATTGTTGCGAGGGTGCCGGTGGTGATCCCTGAGTGGAACACCGTTTTTAGTGAATCGGGGAAGTGCTGGAGCAAGTTGGGCTCAAGGGTCACGGCCATGCCTGACGCAAGGCCGACACAAACCACTAGGGCATTTCGCCGTGAGTCGGCCGCTTTAAGCAGCATCCGAATCCCCGCATAGGCAATCATGCCGAACATGACGAAACCAACCCCACCAAGCACGGGCTTAGGTACGGTAACGGCCAGTGCAGCCAGTTTCGGGAATAGTCCCCCGGCCACGAGCAAACAGCCTGTCAGCGCAACCACATAACGGCTCGCAACACCACTTATTCCTACAATCCCAACATTTTGGCTAAAGCTGGCGACCGGCATGGCTGAAAACATGGCGCCAAAGGTGCTGCCAAGGCCATCGCCGAGCAATCCGCGTTTGAGATCTTTCCCTGATACCTCGACGTGGCAGTTACTGCCCAGCGCCATGAAATCCCCGGTTGCTTCAGCGACTACCACCAGATAGACCAAGGTCATGCTGATAATGGCAGGGATCGAGAAAGTCATGCCATATTTGAAGGGCTCTGGTGCGGCAACCCAATTGGCTTCATACAGTTGGGTTAAGTCGACCATACCAAGCGGGATAGCCATGATGTAACCGGCGGCCAAACCGATAACGATAGCCGAAGCGGCGATGGCACCTTTGCAGAATACCGAGACGCCGATAACTACAGCGAGCGATGCTGCAGCAAGGAACACCTTGGGCAAGGAAGCAAAACTCGGGTCGCCTGCCGGGGCATCACCGATCCAATTCATCGCTACCGGCAAGATAGTCAGGCCGATAAGGGTGACCACCACGCCACTGACAAGGTTGGGAAAGAGTTTGCGGATTTGATCCATGTAGAAGCTGGCGAGGACAACAAAGAACGAACCGACGAAGGCGGCACCGAGTATCGTCGACATCCCACCGGTCTGGCCGATAGCAATCAAAGGGCCGAGGAAAGCAAAGCTTGCCCCCATTACCACGGGTAGCCTAATACCCACCGGGCCGAAGCCGAGGCACTGGACAATAGTGGCGAGGCCGGAGACAAATAGTGCAGCGCTGATCAGGGTAACGATGTCCGGTTCGGGCAGGCCAATTGCACCGCCGACTATCAAGGGGACGGCGACGATGCCCCCAATGGAGGCGAGCATATGTTGCAGGGCGAGGAAAAAGGTCACCCCCTTGGGGGGCTGTTCATTGACTTGGTAGAGTAACTGCATTGTTCAATCCTTATGTACAACAGCATGTAATCTTGGATAAAAAAGCTCCCCTGCAGGTTAGGCAGGGGAGAAAGACTTACGGGGTGATGTCTTCAATAACAGCATTGATGGCATTCAGGATGGGTTGATAGCCCGTACAGCGGCATAGGTTGCCTTCAAGGGCATCTAACACCTGCTGTTGGCTTGGGCGATGGTACTTCTTCAGCAAGGCCCAGGTACTCATCAGGACGCCGGGTGTGCAAAAGCCACATTGCACACCACCACGCTTGATAAAGGATTGCTGCAGTTGCTGGGCTAACGGATCGTCCTTTAACCCTTCGATGGTCACGATTTGTCTGTCTTGGCATTGGGCGGCCAGGATCATGCACGAGCAAACCGCTTCGTCATCCATCACAACAGTACAGGCGCCACATTCGCCAACGGCACAGCCTTCCTTGGTCCCCGTCAGCCCGAGATCTTGCCGCAGCAAGTCAAGCAAACGGGTATTGCCTGTGACAGACAACTGGTAGGAGCGGCCGTTAACCGAGAGTGACAATGGGATCAGGTTTTCAGCAAGCAGACTCATTGCACTTCTCCTTGTAGTGGCTGATGGGATTGCTGATATCGAATATCGTTCATGAGATCGCGGAACATATTGAGATAGACCGGTTGCTTGTAGGCGGCAGACCAGCGGCCGCCTATCGCCTTATCGATCATCGCTTCAAGCACTTGGCAAGCACTTTCGATGTTCTCGCTGTTAAGAGGGTGACTGAGCAGGATTTGCTCAACCGGAAATAGCTGTTGCGGTTTGCTAAACAGGGCGCCATCGACAAGGCGGCAAGTAGTGATCACCCCGTTGTCATCACGCTCCATCAGGCAGCTTAGGCTCAGGCGGGTAATGTTGAGTGCATTACGTCTGCCGAGCTGGCGGTATTGTTGGATACGCCCGGAAGGATTGTGCTTAGCCGAGCTGGGGATTGGAAGGATCACCTTGGTTAGCAACTCGCCCGGTTGTAGTTCGGTCCGGTAGCCTCCCGTGATGAAATCGCTTATCGGAAGCTCCCTTGTCTGGGCTTTGTTTTGCAGAACCACTCTGGCGTCATAGATCACCAATGGTGGAACGGAATCAGCACAGGGTGCGGCATTGACGATATTGCCGCCGACGGTAGCCCGGTTGCGGATCTGGTGCGAGCCTATGGTATGGCATGCCTCAGCAAGCAAAGGGTAGAGCTGTTTGATGTCGGCATGTTCGGTGAGGTGGTTGAAACACACTCCTGAGCCGATATGCCACTCACTACCGCAGCGTTCGATCTGGCATAGTTCCGGTAATTTGGCAATGTTCACCAAGCTACGTGGTTCGTTCTGCAATCGACCCTGGACTATCACGTCGGTGCCACCGGCCAAAGGCATGGCCTTGCCGTCAGCAAGCATTTCGAGTGCCGCAGCCAGTGACTCTGGGTTTTTCACCGTGAACCCGTTAAGCCGATGGGTTTGTTTTTTTTCGGCAGACGCATGGAGCAATTCGCTCTGGCGGGCAGGCTTTTTGAGGTTATAACCCAGTACGACCTGCTCAAGGGTGAGCGGTAATTGGCGATGGCGTGTGCCCGTGGCAAAGGCGACCGCATTGGTTATCGCCGCGGCGGCAAGTTCGGCTGCCGGCTCACCGATACTCTTGGCACCAAAAGGCCCACCGTTGTCGACATTTTCCACCGCATGGATAGAAAGCGAAGGAATATCCTTGATAGTTGGCAATAAGTAGCTATCGAGGTTTTCCGATTTCACGTGGCCGTGTTCGATGTTGTAGTCTTCCAGCATGCCAAGGCCAACCCCCTGGGCGATACCGCCGGCGACTTGTCCTTCATAACCGATTTGGTTGATAACCTGACCGACATCGTGGACGGCGGTCACATCGAGCAAGTCGATTTTACCAGTGCTGGTATCGACTTTCAGATCGACGATTTGGCAACCGTAAACCCAAGTGAAATAAGGTGAGCCGGTACCTTTTTCCTCATCCCAATGGATTGCCGGTTGGTCGAACCATCCATAGGCCGCTAAATTAACCCCAGCCCATTTGGTTGCATTGGCCGCTTCGGCAAAGCTGATGGACTTGTCCGGCGCGTGGCGGTTGCAGATTTCACCATGGGCCCACAAGGTATCATCAATGCTGGTGGCACAGAGTTGCTCTTTGACCACTTCGAAAATACGCTGTTTGATCTGCTCGGCACCGTCTTTCACCGCGTTACCACCGGTAACGGTCGCCCTTGACGCCACAGTCGGGCCGCCATCGGCAATCAAAGACGTCGGTGGTTCGACAAAGGTCACCTTGGTGACAGGTAAGCCCAACACTTCGGCGGCGATGGTTGCCATGGTCGTTTGTAGCCCCTGACCGTTTTCACACACACCTGTCGAGACGTTGACACTGCCGTCGCTATTGACAGTTACCAAGGCACTGGACGTATCGACCCCTTCGGCCCCCATTGAACATCCGCGATAGCTAAGCGCCAGTCCGATGCCGTATTTGATATGGCCCGGCTGGTTATTCAACTGCGCATAATGCTCGCGCTTGGCCCGGAATTCACTGCGCTGGGTCGCTTTGTCGAGGACTTCAATCGCCGAGACGTTGTGGTTATCAAAGACCTGATTGGTAATACTCCGACTGCCTTGGCGCAGCGCGTTTCGCTCCCTGACCTGAACGGGATCAAGCTCGCAGGCTTTGGCTATCTCATCCATCAAGGATTCATTGGCAAAGATGATTTGTGGCGAGCCGAACCCCCGCATCGCACCGGACATACTGTTATTGGTGTAAACGCCTTTGATATCGACGCGAACGTGCTCGATATCATAGGGGCCGGCTGCCTGAACCACCGAACGCCACGTGACGAAAGGCGTACAGGCGGCATAGGCCCCAGCATCAGCCAGGATATCGACCTTCATCCCTTGGATCTTGCCGTCTTTGCTGACCCCGACTTTGTAATTCATGTGGTAGGGGTGGCGCTTGGTACTTTCGATGATTGACTGCTCGCGGGTATAGGAAAACTTCACCGGCCGACCGGTGATAGAAGCGAGCAGCGCGGCACGGCAAGAAAGGTGATCAACACCGTCATCCTTGCCGCCGAAAGAGCCGCCCATTACAGCCCGTTTCACATTGACCTTAGCCTGATCAATGCCCATAAAACTGGCGACAAAGCCTCTGACCCGGTGCGGGTTCTGGATAGAGCCGGTCACGACCAAATCACGCGAGGTGGGGTCTATATAGGCGGTAACAGATTCAGGTTCAATATAAGCATGCTCCTGGAAGCCGACCTGATAGGTATGCTCAAGGACGATATCGGCATTGGCAATGGCGGACTCGGCGTTCCCCTTTTCGGTATGGTGGCGGTTGACCACATTGGAACCGGTTTCGGGGTGGATCAGGCGAGCGCCGTCGGCGAGTGCGTCATGCACGTTGCCGATAGCAGCAAAGGGCTGGTAATCGATTTTGATCTTATCGGCCGCCAGACAAGCAGCTTCATAACTTTCAGCAGCAACGATAGCGACAACATCGCCGCTGTAGCGAACCTGATCATTACAAATTGGATGGTAATCGCGAATGATAACCCCTGTTGTAGGATCACCGGGGATATCTTTGAAAGTGGCTATCCGTACTACGCCTTCGATGGCGTCAGCTTCAGATGTGTCTATGCCAAGGATTTTGCCCGCCGGGATATCGGTATAGCGACACACACCATACAGCATGCCGGGCATTGTAATATCATCTCCATATATGGCCGTACCAGTGACTTTGGCTTGGCCGTCTACGCGGGGTAGGCTGTGGCCTACGTGATTGAAACGCGTCATTAAACACTCCCTCTTACATTGGCGACGACGATCTACCAATGACAAACAATGTGCTAAATAAATTGCTGCATCGAGGATGACAAACTAGGAAATTACGCGAAATTGATAGTGAGTTAGCGATATTTCATAGTGACTTCGACCCAGCTATAAAGGCATTAATCAGGCCACAACAAAGCGGTAGTTTGATTTGTCAGGCAAAAGTGTGAACTCAAGGGGGAAAGTTTGTCGTGTTAGTGAGCAGTTTGTTGCTCGCTGAGAGGAGCATCAAAAATCAAAATTCATTATAGTGTTGATAAATAAGACTTATTTTCATCTATTTGCTAAGAGTATCATATTGATAGTCTCAATATGGTAATGAGAGTTGCGTTAGGTAAGTTTGATATCTTGCGGGTATTTTTTATCAATGGCTTAGAAGCGTTTTCGTGGAGTTGGTAACGTCTTTGCAAGGATGCTGGCGGTAATATAGAGATGATTTTCAAAAATGCGTTTTGTGTTCAAAAGCAACCCAAACAAAGTCCTTCTCCCCTGAAATGGTTGCGAAGGCTAAGGAAAATTATGGATGGAAACAACGTGGATTAAAGATCCTCTGGCTATTTTCACAGCCAATACGAAAAATGCCCAAGGCGGGCTGGTTATCAAGGGTAACCGCATCATTGAAACCCTGTCACAGGGACAACTGCCTTCCGTACCAATAGATGTCACCGTCGATGCCAGTCGGCATGTCGTCACCCCAGGGCTTATCAATGCCCACCACCACTTCTACCAAACCTTGACCCGTGCCTATCCCGGTGCCCTCAACAAAGAGCTGTTCCACTGGCTGAAAAGCCTTTATCCGGTCTGGGCGGGATTGGATGAAGAGATGATGCAGGTAGCCACCGAGGTGGCACTGGTCGAGATGATGATGTCAGGTTGTACTACCGCATCAGACCACCACTACCTATTACCACTCGGGTTAGAAAACGCCATCGACATTCAGGTTGAAGCGGCCCGGAAGTTGGGCGTAAGGGCGATATTTACCCGTGGTTCGATGAGCCTGGGTGAAGAACAGGGTGGGTTGCCGCCACAGCATACTATCCAGTCGGAAGAAGCCATCATCGACGATAGCCTGCGTTTAATTCGTGAGTATCATCAAGCGGATGATGGTGCCATGGTGCAGATTGCACTGGCTCCTTGCTCGCCCTTCTCGGTGACAACCGAACTGATGAAAGAGACGGCGCAGATAGCCCGCCAGCATGGAGTGATGCTACATACCCATTTGTGTGAAACCAAGGATGAAGAGCAGTTTTGCCTCGAGCGGTTCGGTTACCGGCCGGTGGATTACCTCGAGGAGGTTGGCTGGCTCCATGAGCGTACATGGCTGGCCCACGGCATCCACTTTAACGACGAGGAGGTGCGCCGCCTCGGGCAGGCACAGGTGGGGATCTGCCACTGCCCGACATCGAATATGATGCTGGCATCGGGAATTTGCCGTAACAAAGAGCTGGAAGCGTCAGGTGCCAAAGTCGGCCTCGGTGTCGATGGTTCGGCCTCTAATGACGGTTGCAATATGATTGCCGAAGTACGTATGGCGATGTACCTGCAGCGCTTACGTTATGGCTCAGCTGAGGTGACACACTTCGATGCCTTGCGCTGGGCAACCGCAGGTTCGGCGGCTGCGATGGGGCGCAATGATTTAGGTAAAATAGAGGAGGGGATGCAAGCCGATATCGCGATGTTCAAACTTGATGATATCCGTTTTTCTGGTAGCCATGATCCATTAGCCGCTTTGTTGCTTTGTGGTGCCCAGCAGGCTGATAGAGTGATGGTCGCTGGAAAGTGGCGGGTATTGGATGGCCGGGTTCTGGGTGTTGATCTAGATGATCTGATAGCGCGCCATAGTGCGGCGGCTAAGCGTCTGGCAATGAAGACCCAGTAAGGCAAGCTTCCATTTAAACGAAAAGGCTGAATCCCAATCAAGATTCAGCCTTTTTAGTTATTACTGCGAATAAATAAATCCGAACAGGTTCAAAGCTAACCGGTTTTACAATGAGAGGTATTAGAGTGAAGAGGTTTTAAAGCCCGCGCCTTTCCACGCAAAGATACCACCAGGGTAGCGGTAGACATTGGTGTAACCAAGTTTCACCGCCCAAGCTGCTGCGTTGTGGCTGCGGCCACATTTCACGAACCCGCAATAGAAGACCAAGGTTTTATCTTTGTCTTCGCCTAGCAGTTTGGTGAAATCCTCGACAGATTGCTGGTCAGTTAATGCTGGGTCCCATTCGGGCATATCAGGGATCGGGAACTCAAACTGTTTGGCGCTGGGGATATGTTCTTTCCTGTAGCTGTCTTTGAACGGCATTGCATCGATGATCATCACGTTGCTGTCTTGTTCGATCAGTGCTTTGACCCCGTTGGTATCGACAAGCTGGTAGCCACCGGCGAGGGTATCTTTATGGAGCTTGATAGCCACCTGCTCGGTTTCTACCTCTGCTTTGAACTTGCCACCAAACAGGGCGGCATTGGCACTGAACGGCAGGATTAACAATGCACTGGCAAGAATAAATAGGTTAAGCCAAAAACTGCGTCCGACTTTTTTCAGTATCATGATCGTATCCTTATGAAAATTAGGCTATTTCGATATATCACACCGCGGGTGTGACGGGACGGTGGCTAGCCAAGTTGTTGAAGTAATAAAGTGCCGCTGAAACAAGAAGAACAAGCAGCATGATGAGAAACTGAGGCTCTAGAGTGCTGTAGACATCTGACTGTACCGAGCCTGGTAGGTAACAACCGCAATCAAAATGCAGACCTTGGTAAAGCGCCAGCCCAGACAGGGCAATATGGATGCCGAAGCCTACAACAACAGGAAGTAAGGTGGTGATGCCCAAGTAGGCAGTGAGAGCACTGATCCCAAGCGCCAATGGGATGGCGAAAGCGATAGGCTCGACATACATGGCGGGGACGATACCGGTATCGGTAAGCAGTAAACCGGTGTGTTCTGGTAAGAAGAAACCTTTGACGGTGAGTGCCGCAGCGCACATCAGCACAAAGGAGGTTACAAAATGATGGAAATAGCCTCTAGTTTTCATAATTTGATCTCTTCCTGTCGTAGTACCCAGCAGTTGGTTTACCTCATCAGCAGCGAATGCTGTGGGGGTAACCTTGGCTGGTAAATTTGTCTGGCTTGAATCCCTCAAGCCAGACTGTAACTGTCCCTGCAACCGCTTCTGAATCACCCTATTAGAAGCGGCTGGAGGTGATTTTGGGGTTAACTCATTCTGTGCTGCTCCAGATGTAACATGGCTTCCAGCACACTGCCGCCAATTGCCCGAGCCTTGTCAGATACCGTGGTGTAATCTGCTTCTTCACCACGGGGGTCGATATCGCCTATCTTGAAGCTTTCGCGAACAGTGAGGCCGTTGTTCAATAATCCACGTACCATGCCACCCAAAGGCGCTATCACAGGGCTATCCCCAATGTGGGCAATCACATCACCTTCGGCGACAATGTCCCCCAGTTTTACGTGACTGTGCATAACGCCAGCGCATGGGGCCCGCAGGACTCGCTGGTGGGTATAGCCTGCAATGTTGCCCGGAACCCCAGTATTCGGCTGGGTTGCCCCTTGGTAGATAACCCGTCCCAAGTAATGTCCGCGGTTGGTTTCGATTACCGCATCGCAATCTTTGCCTGCAGTAAAGCCGGGGCCGAGGGCAATAGTGACGGGGGCCATGTCCTTCTGGGTGCCGACATTGTGTTTGGCCAAAATGGCATCAACGAGGAAGGTCGGTTTCAATGTGCTGGCGTAGCTGCAATCTTCATCGACCACAACCGGGATCTGGTTACGGTCTATGATGTCGAACACTTCGTCTTTGTTATTGGCTTTGCAGGCGGTGATCCCTTCTACTTCAACCGGTTCGCCATACAGGCACTGGCCGAACGATACGCTGCAGCGGATCATGGTGGGTTTGGCGATATCGGTCATAACGACTTTGTAGCCGGCATTGAACAGGCGGACAGCCACTCCGGTAGCCATGTCCCCGGCACCACGGACTAATACCAGTTTGTTCTGGTTAAGGCGGGTGTCATCTTTCATTTTGCCGCCAGCAGATTCATGTTTCACCTTGAGAATTTCAGCCATAATGCTGATGGCGATTTCTTCGGGGGTTTCGGCGCCGATATTAAAACCGATTGGGGAGTGGATGTTCTGGATCCTGACTTCATCAACCCCGCTTTGACGCAGGTGGGTAAACAGGGTTTGGACTTTGCGGCGACTGGCCATCAGGCCGGTATAGCGGGTTTCGCAATCGACGACCTTGGAAATAGCATCTTGATCTTGGTGGTTGGTGGCAATTACCACATAACTGTCTTTGTTGATATCAAGTTGGTCGATGGCTGCTTCCATGGTATCGCCGAGTAGGCGTTTGGTGCCTAATGGGAAATGCTCTTCGGCAAGGCTGTCGGCATAGGCATCGGCTACCGAGATATCAAAGCCCAGCACATGAGCTGCCTGGGCAACGGCGCGGTTGACGTGACCTGCTCCGATAAGGATCAAGCTAGGACGCAGGCCATAGACATCGACAAATACTGTCATAGCACCACCGCAGTCCATGCCCATAGCTTCGGGGCCGGTTCGGGTCATCCTGCCTTTGACGACGCGGGGTTTCCTTTCTTGTAGGGCTTCCAAGGCTTGTTCGATAACGTACCGTTCGATCATGCCGCCACCCACAGTACCTATGATGCTGCCATCGGCTTTGACGATCATCTGGCCGGAATGGCGCGGGGCCGAGCCGCGGGTTTCAATAATATTGGCAAGGGCAAAAGGGACGTTGTCTTGTTCGAGTTGGGCTGCCTTGGCAAAGATATTCATGTTCTATGACCTCTGTACTGACGAAGTCAGGTAGCTGCTATGCCTCAGTGGCATTGGCTACTTGTTCCTTCAAAATGACTTTCTTGATTGGTGCTTCCGCCTGCATTTCTGCCAGCCAAACCGTATCGAGTTGTGGGCTGTTCACCAGCACCTCTTCCGCTATCTGACTCACTGCTTGGGTATCATTGGCTTTATCCATTTTGTTTATCAGCCACACCTGTTTCGCTGTTCTTGGGCTTGATTTGAATAACCCCAGCGGGTGAGAAATCAGCGGTTGTAATACGTCGGCATTAATCACATCACCGGGTTGGCACTGTGTAAGGGCTGAAAAAGCCGGCCAGCGGTGGATGCGTTCAGGTATCGCCTTATGGTTGATAGCCTCTGCGCCGGTGACACCAATCACCATATCCGAGTAACTCGGAATGCAAGGCTCATGCCCGTGAGGGGCTTTTATTGGCAGTGAGCGTGAACCGTCGCCTTCAATAATAAAAACTGTGAAGGGGAAGTCATTTTCGAGTTTTTTTATCTCCTTTTCAGATAACCCAGATACTTTCAGCCGGGTTGTTTTCAAATGGTCAGTTAATAACGATTTGTAGCAAAAAGTGATTGTCGGATCATAAAAAGAAAAAGCGTCTTGTGCTAAAGCTTCATTACGTACTTTTAAATTTTTTTCGTTTTCTTTTTTATTGCAGTACATGGCATCGAAGGGAAGAATATAGTCAGCCTGATCGGCATCAGGTAAATACATTTTAGTCGTCGTTGTTATACAGACTGCGTGGCCCCATTGTTTAAATTTCCTTGCCAGCCAAAAAGCGGCCGATGTTTTGCCCCCACCGCCGACCAGGGTAATAAACAATGGGTTAGTTTCAGCAGTTAAATGGTATTGGTATAACTCAGACAGGATAAACTGGTCTGGAGTTTGCTCTATTAATCGTGTCTGTGTGTTATTAACCATACGACCACCATAAATATCAATAAAGGAGTATGTTCAGTGATGGATAAATCGTTACGTCCCGAACGCTTGGATTGCGTTATGCCTGCAGCGGGCCTGTCTTCAAGGATGGGGGACTGGAAACTCATGCTACCTTACCAGCAGTACACAATCCTTGATGCAAGTATCGAAAATGCGCTCTCATTTTGTCGTCGGGTAATTTTGGTCGTTGGTTATCGTGGAGCAGAACTTATTGAAAAATATAAAGATGATCCAAGGGTCAAGATAGTCGTCAACGAAGATTATAAGGCAGGTATGTTCAGTTCAATCCAGCAGGGAGTCCGCCATGTAGAGAGCGATTATTTCTTTATTACCCATGGTGATATGCCTTGCGTTCCGCCGCATATTTTCCGTGAGGTATGGTTCGAAAGAGGCGGCTGCACGGTCTTTCCCGGTACTGCCGTAAGACCCGGGCATCCGGTGTTGATCCCTTGCCGTCTGAAGAATATGGTGCTCAATGCCAATATCCATGCGTCGATGAAGAAGATTATTTTCCGTTACCCGGTGAAGTACTTGGGGCTGGACTGTGACGAAATATATTTAGATGTCGATACACCGCAAGCTTATGAAGAGTTGTGTGCAGTGTCACATTAGTGCTATCAACTTGATAGCTGATAAT
>NZ_JACSOF010000161.1:0-15198 GCF_014349205.1 Photobacterium sp. BZF1 | reverse complement strand
GTCGACCCGCTGAGCACCGAGCCACAATTCGAGCACGTCTTTATTACCGCCGGTACCAGCATGGAACCGGCTGAACTCGAACGTAAGCTCTACGTGCTACGTAACTACACGGTCCGTGTCTGCCTGGAAAGTATCTCCAACATCGGTGATGACTTCTATATTAACTCTCTGTCATACAAGACATTGGTGTACAAAGGCCAGCTAACCACTGAGCAGGTACCTCAATACTTCCTTGATCTACAGAACCCATCGATGGTGACGGCACTGGCGCTGGTTCACTCCCGCTTCTCGACCAACACCTTCCCGAAATGGCGCCTGGCCCAGCCTTTCCGTTACATTGCCCACAACGGTGAAATCAACACCGTGCGCGGTAACCTTAACTGGATGAAGGCCCGTGAAGCAATCCTCGAGTCTGAGCTGTTCAGCCAGCAGGAAATCGACATGCTGCTGCCTATCTGCCAGGAAGGTAGCTCGGATTCGTCCAACTTCGATATGGCGTTGGAGCTTCTGGTACTATCAGGCCGTAGCCTGCCGCATGCACTGATGATGCTGATCCCTGAAGCTTGGCAAGAAAACAAGAACATGGATCCGAAGCGCCGTGCTTTCTACCAGTACCATGCCAATGTCATGGAGCCGTGGGACGGCCCAGCCTCGGTGTGTTTCACCGACGGTGTCCAGGTTGGTGCGACCCTTGACCGTAACGGCCTTCGCCCATCGCGCTATACAGTGACCAAGGATGACTTTCTGGTCATGGCTTCGGAATCCGGTGTGGTAGAGATCGAGCCGGAGAACGTCCAGTTCCGTGGCCGCCTACAGCCTGGCCGTATCTTCGTTGCCGACCTTGAACAAGGCCGTATCATCTCTGACGAAGAAGTCAAAGACACTATCGCTTCAGCCCAGCCTTATGAGCAGTGGGTCAAAGATAACCTGCTGACATTGAAGAGCCTGCCTGAAGCAGACAACATGCACCACCAGCCAACGCCTGAGCGCCTGCTGCACCACCAACAAGCCTTCGGCATGAGCTCGGAAGAAGTCAACGACATCATTGTGCCGTTGGCAAAAACGGGTTACGAGCCACTCAGCGCCATGGGTGCCGACTGGCCGCTGGCTGTGCTGTCGCACCAATCACAGCACTTGTCGAACTACTTCAAGCAGCTATTTGCCCAGGTCACCAACCCGCCGATCGACCCGATCCGTGAGCGTATGGTGATGTCACTCAATACCTACCTGGGTAAAGACCACAACCTACTGACAGAAACCCCTGAGCACTGCCAGAAGGTGGAAATCGAGTCACCGGTACTGAGCAATGCCGAGCTGGAAAAACTGCGTGCTATCGATAACGAGTACCTGCAGGCCAAAACACTGGATATCGTGTTCCGCGCCAGTGGCGAAGACGGCAAGCTAGAGCGTGCCCTTAAGCGTATCTGCCAGTACTCAGAAGACGCGGTTGTCGATGGCTACTCAATCATCATCCTGACCGACCGTGCCGTGAACTCCAACCATGCCGCTATCCCTGCGATGCTGGCTGTGGGTGCTGTCCACCACCACCTGATCCGCAAAGGCCTGCGTGCCAAGTGTGACATCGTGGTAGAAACCGGTGATGCCCGCGAGACCCACCACTTTGCCACCCTTGTTGGCTACGGTGCCAATGCGGTTAACCCGTACCTAGTGACCGAGACCATTGTTGACCTGCAGCGCAAGCGCAAATTGGATCCGGAAGTACCGACCGAAGAGCTGTTCAACAACTACCGCAAGGGTGTGAACGGCGGCCTGCTGAAGATCTTCTCCAAAATGGGGATCTCGACCCTGCAGTCTTACCACGGTGCCCAGATCTTCGAAGCCCTTGGTATCAGCAAGTCAGTGGTCGATAAGTACTTCACCGGTACGGTTTCCCGTATCCAGGGCCTAACTATCGATGACATTGCCAAAGAAGTCTTGGTTCGCCATCGTCTGGGTTACCCAACCCGCGAAGTGCCAATCCAGATGCTGGATGTCGGTGGTGTCTACCAGTGGAAACAGCGTGGTGAGAAGCACCTGTTCAACCCTGAAACGATTTCACTGCTGCAGCAATCAACCCGCAACAAGGATTTTGCCCAGTTCAAAGAGTACGCCAACGCCGTTGATGCCCAGGGCGATAACGCAGCGACCCTGCGTAGCCAGCTAGAGTTCATCAAAAACCCGGCCGGTTCAATCCCGCTGGCAGACGTTGAGCCAATCGAGAGCATCCTCAAGCGCTTTGCGACCGGTGCAATGAGCTTCGGCTCTATCTCATACGAAGCCCACTCGACGCTTGCTGTCGCGATGAATCGCATCGGCGCTAAATCCAACTCCGGTGAAGGTGGTGAAGACCCAGCCCGTTTCGAGAAAAAAGATAACGGCGACTGGGAACGCTCTGCTATCAAACAGGTGGCCTCTGGCCGCTTCGGTGTGACCTCTTACTACCTGACCAACTCTGATGAAATTCAGATCAAGATGGCACAGGGCGCCAAGCCGGGTGAAGGTGGTCAGCTACCGGGTGACAAGGTCGATGATTGGATCGGTGCAACCCGTCACTCAACTCCGGGCGTCGGTTTGATTTCACCACCGCCACACCACGATATTTACTCTATCGAGGATTTGGCACAGCTGATCTACGACCTGAAGAACGCCAACCGCGCCGGCCGCGTCAACGTCAAGCTGGTATCGGAAGCCGGTGTCGGTACGATTGCCTCGGGCGTAGCCAAAGCGAAAGCGGATGTTGTTCTTATCGCAGGTTTCGACGGTGGTACTGGTGCATCACCAATGTCATCTATTCGCCACACCGGTCTACCTTGGGAGCTTGGCTTGGCCGAAACCCATCAGACCTTGCTGAAGAACGGCCTGCGTAACCGTATCGTGGTCCAGACTGATGGTCAGATGAAGACCCCGCGTGACCTTGCTGTCGCAACCTTGCTGGGTGCTGAAGAGTGGGGCGTAGCAACCGCAGCCTTGGTGGTTGAAGGTTGTATCATGATGCGTAAGTGTCATAAGAATACCTGCCCGGTAGGTATCGCGACCCAGAACAAGACCCTGCGTGAGCGTTTCGACGGCCGCGTAGAAGATGTTGTGACCTTCTTCCAGTACATGGCTGAAGGCCTGCGTGAAATCATGGCCGAGCTGGGCTTCCGTACTATCGACGAGATGGTTGGCCAGTCACACAAACTGAAAATCCGTGACAACATCGGCCACTGGAAGTACAAGAACCTGGATCTGAGCCCGGTACTGTTCATCGAACCGGCCCGTGATGAAGACGGCGTGTACAACCAGCGTGAGCAGAACCACAACCTCGAAGAGGTATTGGACCGCAAACTGATTGAAGCCGCGGCCCCTGCCCTTTACGAAGGCAAGCAGGTAGATGCCGAGTTTGACATCATCAACACCGACCGCAGTGCCGGTACCATGCTGTCGAACGAAATCTCCAAGATTTACAAAGACAAAGGCTTGCCACAGCCAATGAACGTTAAGTTCAACGGCTCTGCCGGCCAGAGCTTCGGTGCCTTCCTGGCCAAGAACGTCAAGTTCGAAGTCGAAGGCGATGCCAACGACTACTGGGGCAAAGGCCTGTCAGGCGGTACGCTGGTACTCTACCCTGATGCCAAGTCTGACATCATCCCGGAAGACAACATCGTAGTGGGTAACGTCTGTTTCTACGGTGCAACATCGGGTGAGTCATACATCCGCGGTATGGCGGGCGAGCGTTTCTGTGTCCGTAACTCAGGTGCCAAGGTCGTGGTTGAAGGCGTTGGTGACCATGGTTGTGAATACATGACTGGCGGTGTGGCCGTTATCCTTGGCCAAACAGGCCGTAACTTCGCAGCCGGTATGAGTGGCGGTGTAGCCTATGTTTGGGATCAGTTCGAAGACTTCGACACCAAGCTCAACCCAGAGCTAGTCGACCTCGACCCAATCGAGCAGGAAGACAAGGATCTGCTGCACGATATGCTAACCAAGCACGTCGAACTTACTGGCAGTACTGTTGCAGAAACCTTCCTATCTAACTTCGAGGCTAACCTCGAGAAGATGGTGAAAGTGATGCCAAGGGATTACAAGACAGTACTACAGAAGCGCAAGGCAGAAGCACAAAACAAGGAAGAGTTGGAGGCCGTCAATGGGTAAGCCTACTGGATTTTTAGAGTTTGGCCGTGAGTTGCCAAAGAAGCTGGATCCGAGCATCCGTATCCAGGACAACAAGGAGTTTGTTCTCAACGAGGAGTTCGGCGACAAGATCAACACGCAAGCTTCGCGCTGCATGGACTGTGGCGTGCCGTTTTGCCACAACTCCTGCCCGATCGGTAACATCATCCCGGAATTCAATGACGCGGTGTACCGTGACAGCTGGGAAGAGGCGTGGAACATCCTGAGCTCAACCAACAACTTCCCGGAATTTACCGGTCGTGTGTGCCCGGCCCCTTGTGAAAGTGGCTGTGTACTGGGGATCAACCAAGACCCAATCACGATTTGTAATATCGAGAAGACCATTGTCGAGACGGCGTACCGTGAAGGGTACGCCAAGCCGAAGACACCACGTTCGCGTACTGGCAAGACGGTCGCGATCATCGGTTCAGGCCCTGCGGGCCTGGCTGCCGCCGAGCAACTCAACAGTGCCGGCCACTGCGTAACAGTGTTCGAGCGTGATGAAAAAGTCGGTGGACTGCTTCGTTTCGGCATCCCTGATTTCAAGCTGGGCATGGACATTATCGATCGCAAGATCAACCTAATGGCCGATGCCGGGATCAAGTTTGAGGTTAACGCCCATGTCGGTGTCAACATTAACGCCCAGCAGCTGCGCCAGGACTTTGATGTAGTTCTGCTAACCGGTGGTTCGACAGTACCGCGTGATCTACCGATCCCGGGCCGTGAGCTAAAAGGCGTACACTTTGCCATGGAGTTCCTTGCCCAGAACAACCGCCGTGCCAACGACATGGATCTGAAAACCGAAGAGATCCACGCCAAAGGCAAGCATGTGGTAGTGATCGGTGGTGGTGATACTGGCTCCGACTGTGTGGGTACCTCCAACCGTCATGGTGCTGAAAGCATCACCCAGGTTGAGATCATGCCGATCCCGCCAGAGAAGCGCCCTGCCAACCAGCCATGGCCTTCTTACCCGATGATCATGAAAACCTCGACCTCCCACGAGGAAGGGTGTGAGCGTCACTGGAATATCCTGACCAAGGAGTTCATCGGTGATGAAGCGGGTAACGTCAAAGCGCTGCGTATTGCTGACATCCAATGGGAAGAAGCGAAAGCCGGAGAGCGCCCAGGCTTTACCGAAGTCGCAGGCTCTGAGCGTATCATCCCGTGTGATATGGCCTTTTTGGCCATGGGCTTCCTGCACCCAGAACCAACGGGCGTGCTAGCGCAACTGGACATCAAACTCGATGAGCGCGGTAATGTGGCGACCCAGGGCTTTGCGACCAACCAGCAAGGCATCTTTGCTGCTGGTGATATGCGTACCGGCCAATCACTGGTAGTGCGTTGTATCAACGAAGGCCGTGAGTGTGCCCGTGAAATCGATGACTACCTAATGGGCGGCAGTAACCTCGAAGCCAAGGCAGATTCATTGATGCTGTCAAATGCCTAATTGGGTGAAAACCTGCCCTCCTCGGGAAAATTAAACCAAACCGGCCTACATGGCCGGTTTTTTATTCCTCGTAAGCCGCCCCTGTCATAATTATTCACTCAATCTCCTCCCAAAATGACTGCATTATCCGTGCCTACACCCGATGTTAATTTATTGTTTATAGTTTGACCTTTCTGTAAATAGTCGTTAACTTGAAGGGTCGCTGGAAGCAAAAAGGTACCTTTAGCGACCACCCTACAAGCAAAAGAACCAATCCGTGGTACGCGTGAAGGTTGTCAACGATGGTCAGGAAGACCGTCAAAAATGCAGTATTTCTGCTTATTCAGGCAGATGCTAGGGAGAGTTGTAATGACACTGTATAACCCCATGCTGGATAAGGATAACTGTGGTTTCGGGTTGATTGCCCATATCGAAGGAGAAACCAGCCACAAGCTTGTCCGCACCGCTATTTCCGCCCTCGACCGCATGACCCACCGTGGCGGTATCGCCGCTGATGGCAAAACCGGTGATGGCTGCGGGCTATTGATGAAAAAACCCGACAGCTTTTATCGTATCGTGGCCGAAGACAATGGCTGGAAGCTGTCACGGGAATTCGCCCTCGGCATGCTTTTCCTCAGTCAGGATCCGGTACTTGCCGAGCAGGCCCGTACGATTATCAGCGAGGAACTGGCCAAGGAAACCTTGTCATTGGCCGGCTGGCGACCAGTCCCCATCAACCCGCAGGTACTGGGCCCGATCGCGACCGAAACTCTCCCCAATATCGAGCAGGTCTTTATCAACGCCCCGGCGGGTTGGAAGCCAAGGGACATCGACCGTCGCCTTTATGTCGCAAGACGCCGGATCGAAAAACGTATCACCGCCGATCCCGACTTTTATATCTGCAGCCTGTCGACCCAAGTCACCGTCTATAAAGGGCTGTGTATGCCTGCCGATCTCCCCCGCTTCTATCAAGATTTGGGAGACATCCGGCTGGAATCATCTATTTGCCTGTTCCACCAACGCTTTTCTACCAACACCCAGCCGCGCTGGCCACTGGCCCAGCCATTCCGCTATCTCGCCCACAACGGTGAGATCAACACTATCGCGGGTAACCGACAGTGGGCACGGGCTAGGGCTTACAAGTTTGCCTCACCATTACTGCCGGATCTGCAAACCGCAGCCCCGTTTGTCAACGAAACCGGGTCGGACTCCTCGAGCCTCGACAACATGCTCGAACTGTTCCTCTCAGGCGGTATGGATTTGTTCCGCGCAATGAGGATGCTGGTACCGCCAGCTTGGCAGAACCACCCCGATATGGATCCTGAGCTGAGGGCCTTTTACGACTTTAACTCCATGCACATGGAGCCATGGGATGGGCCTGCCGGTATCGTTATGTCCGACGGCCGCTATGCCGCCTGTAACCTCGACCGAAACGGCTTGCGCCCAGCAAGGTATATCATCACCAAGGACAAGCTGATCACTTTGGCTTCCGAGGTCGGGATCTGGGACTACGCGCCTGATGAAGTGGCCGAAAAAGGCCGGGTCGGACCGGGCGAATTACTAGTGATCGACACCAAGTTTGGCAAGATCTGGCATTCTGCCGATATTGATAACGATCTGATGGGACGCCACCCCTACAAAGAGTGGATGGACAGCCATGTCAAACGCTTGGTGCCGTTTGAAGAGCTAGGCGATGAACAGGTCGGCAGCCGCTCTTTCGATGACACCGAGTTGGGTACCTGCCAGAAACAGTTCGCCATGAACCGCGAGGAAATCGATCAGGTCCTCAGGGTGATCGGCGAAAACGGCCAGGAGGCGACGGGCTCGATGGGTGACGACGCCCCGATGGCCGTACTGTCCTCCCGCGAACGTGCCGTCACCGATTACTTCCGCCAAATGTTTGCCCAGGTGACCAACCCACCAATAGACCCATTACGTGAAAAGCATGTGATGTCGCTGGCAACTTGTATTGGCCGTGAAATCAATGTCTTCTGCGAAACCGACAGCCATGCCTACCGGGTAGCTTTCGGCTCGCCGGTACTGCTCTATTCTGACTTGGTCCAGTTGTTGGAGCTTGATAACCAGCACTACCGCAATAGCATCATCGATATCAACTTCGATCCTAACGAGAAAGATCTCAAGCAGGCGATCATCGATATCTGTGATCAGGCCGAGCGGTTGATCCGCAGCGGTACGGTACTTATCGTGCTGTCAGACCGTGGCATTAATGCAGGCAAACTGCCCATCCCAGCGGCCATGGCTGTGGGGGCGGTACAGAACCGCTTGGTCGCCGAGCAACTCCGCTGCGATGCCAACATCATCATTGAAACTGCCACTGCACGCGATCCGCACCAATTTGCCGTATTGCTTGGCTTCGGTGCCACTGCTGTGTATCCGTACCTTGCCTATGAAACCCTCGGCCAACTAGTTGACAGTGGTGCCATTGCCAAACCGTACCGCGAAGTGATGCTCAACTTCCGCAATGGTATCAATAAGGGCCTATACAAAATCATGTCCAAGATGGGGATATCGACCATCGCCTCCTACCGCTGCGCCATGTTGTTCGAAGCAGTCGGGCTCGACGATGAGGTGGTCGAACTCTGTTTTAAAGGTGTTTCGAGCCGGATCCAAGGCGCAGGCTTTGCCGATTTCCAGCAGGACTTGTTCAACCTATCCCGCCGCGCCTGGCTCAAACGCAAACCTATCGAGCATGGCGGTTTGCTGAAATACGTTCACGGCGGCGAGTTCCATGCTTATAACCCGGATGTGGTCGGCACCCTGCAAAAAGCGGTCAAGTCCGGTGATTACGCCGACTACCAAGCCTTTGCCAAACAAGTTAACGAACGTCCTGTTGCGGCAATCCGTGATTTGCTCAAGCTGAAATCGGATCAAACGCCTGTCGCCCTCGACAAGGTCGAACCCGCATCAGCCCTTTACCAACGCTTCGATTCCGCTGCGATGTCTATCGGTGCCCTCAGCCCCGAAGCCCATGAGGCTCTTGCAGTGGCCATGAACCGGCTGGGGGGCTTTTCTAACTCCGGCGAAGGTGGTGAAGATCCCCGTCGCTTCAACAGCGAGCGTAACTCACGTATCAAGCAGGTCGCCTCAGGCCGCTTTGGTGTGACTCCGCACTACCTGGTCAACGCCGATGTTATCCAGATCAAGGTCGCGCAAGGGGCCAAGCCCGGTGAAGGCGGGCAGCTTCCTGGCCACAAGGTCACCACCGAGATTGCCAAGCTGCGTTTTGCGGTGCCCGGCGTTACCCTGATCTCGCCACCGCCCCACCATGACATTTATTCAATTGAGGATCTGGCCCAGCTGATCTTCGATCTCAAACAGGTCAACCCGACGGCCTTGGTTTCGGTCAAGTTGGTTTCTGAACCCGGTGTCGGCACGATAGCAACCGGTGTAGCGAAAGCCTATGCCGATCTCATCACCATCTCCGGCTACGACGGTGGTACCGGTGCCAGTCCGCTCACCTCGGTGAAATATGCCGGAAGCCCGTGGGAGTTAGGCCTGGCCGAAACCCAACAGGCACTGGTTGCCAACGGCCTGCGCCACAAGATCCGGCTCCAGGTCGACGGCGGCCTCAAGACCGGATTGGATGTGGTCAAGGCGGCCATCCTCGGTGCCGAGAGCTTCGGTTTCGGTACCGCGCCTATGGTGGCCCTCGGGTGTAAATACCTCCGCATTTGCCACCTCAACAACTGTGCAACGGGTGTGGCGACCCAGGACGAGACCCTGCGCCGTGATTTCTTCAAAGGGTTACCCGAGCAGGTAATGAATTACTTCATTGGCCTTGGTGAGGAAGTCCGTGAACTCCTTGCAGAGCTCGGGGTAGAAAAGCTGACCGATTTGATTGGCCGCACCGAGTTGCTCGAGGTGATCGAAGGCTATACCGCCAAGCAAAGCAAACTGGATTTATCGCCGGTGCTGGCAACCTGCAAACCACTGGAAGGCAAAACCTTGTATTGCAGCGAAAGCAATACCCCATTCGACAATGCGCAGCTCAATGCAGCCTTGCTCGAGCAGGCGCTACCCGCGATCGAAGCCCGCAGTGGCGCGGACATCTTCGAGGATATCCGTAACACCGACCGCTCGGTGGGTGCAAGGCTATCGGGGGAAATCGCCAAGCGCTGGGGTAACCAGGGCATGGCTTCGACACCGGTCAACCTCCACCTGACCGGTACCGCTGGGCAATCTTTCGGGGTATGGAATGCCGGAGGGCTCAACTTATTCCTCACTGGCGATGCCAATGACTATGTCGGCAAAGGTATGACCGGCGGGCAAATAGTCATCCGGCCGCCGGTTGGCTCGGCGTTCAAATCCAACCAATCCACCATTATCGGCAACACCTGCCTCTATGGCGCAACGGGCGGCAAGCTGTTCGCTGCCGGTAAAGCCGGGGAGCGGTTTGCGGTCAGGAACTCAGGCACTATCGCGGTTATCGAAGGTGCTGGAGACAATGCCTGCGAATACATGACCGGGGGTATTGTCGCCATTCTCGGTAAGACCGGGGTCAACTTCGGCGCCGGGATGACCGGGGGCTTTGCCTACATCCTCGACGAAGATGGTGATTTTGCCGGACGGGTCAACCCTGAATTGGTCGAAGCGTTGCCGCTGGCTGAGCTCAAGATCCACCAGGAACACCTCCGCGGCCTGATTGACCAGCACCTCGAGCTGACAGGCTCGGATAGGGCGCAAGAGATCCTGGCCGAATTCGACCAGTGGATCCCACGTTTCTACTTGGCTAAGCCAAAGACCGCCGATGTGAATACCTTACTCGGCCACCAGAGCCGCTCAGCCGCCGAGCTGCGCGTCCAAGCACAATAGGGAGGGAGCCCGATGAGCCAGAATATTTACCAGTTTATCGATGTTGCGCGTATCGACCCACCCAAAAAGCCACTGAAAGTGCGCAAGATTGAGTTTGTTGAGATCTACGAGCCCTTCACCCAGCAACAGGCCAGCGCCCAGTCCGACCGTTGCCTTGATTGCGGTAACCCGTATTGTGAGTGGAAGTGCCCAGTCCACAACTATATCCCCCAGTGGCTCAAGCTCGCCAATGAGGGGCGGATCATCGAAGCGGTTGAGCTGTCGCACCAGACCAACACCCTCCCGGAAGTGTGTGGCAGGGTCTGCCCACAAGATCGCCTATGTGAAGGTTCGTGCACCCTCAACGATGATTTCGGTGCCGTCACCATCGGCAATGTCGAAAAATACATTACCGATAAAGCATTCGAGATGGGCTGGAAGCCGGATATGTCCCATGTTGAATGGACCGACAAGAAAGTCGCGATTATCGGGGCCGGACCGGCCGGCCTCTCCTGTGCCGATATTTTAGTACGCAACGGGGTCAAGCCAGTGGTATTCGACCGCTATCCGGAGATCGGCGGCCTGCTGACCTTCGGGATCCCATCGTTCAAGCTTGAAAAAGAGGTGATGATCAACCGCCGCAGGATCTTCAGCGAAATGGGCGTCGAGTTCCGCCTCAATACCGAGGTCGGCAAGGATGTGCAAATGGCAGAGCTCACCGCAGAGTTTGATGCGGTCTTCCTCGGCGTCGGTACCTACCAGAACATGCGAGCAGGCTTGGAAAACGAAGATGCCCTGGGGGTATTCGACGCCTTGCCGTTCCTGATCTCCAATACCTACCGGGTGATGGAGCTCGAGGGCAACCCGCCGTTTATTGATATGGCAGGCAAAAATGTAGTGGTACTCGGCGGCGGTGATACCGCAATGGACTGTGTCCGGACCTCGGTGCGCCAAGGTGCGAGTAGTGTCATCTGTGCCTACCGCCGTGACGAGGCCAACATGCCAGGTTCTAGGCGTGAGGTAAAAAATGCCCGTGAGGAGGGCGTAAAGTTCAAATTTAACCTCCAGCCAACAGGCTTAGAGCTGGGTAAAGATGGGCAGATCAACGGGGTCAAAATGGTCAAGACAGCCCTCGGCGAGCCCGATGAAGCAGGCCGACGCCGTCCCGAGCCCGTGCCGGGCAGCGAACATACCCTGCCTGCCGATGCGGTGATCATGGCCTTTGGCTTCCAACCCCATGCTATGCCTTGGTTGGCCGAATTCGGCGTCGAACTGGATCAATGGGGCCGGATCCAGGCCCCGGAGGGGGGCGACTTTGCGTTCCAGACAACCAATCCGAAGATATTTGCCGGCGGTGATGCCGTCCGTGGTTCGGATTTGGTCGTTACAGCCATTGACGAAGGGCGCCGCGCCGCTGATGGTATCCTCGACTTCCTAGATGTATAGCTATTGATGTGTAACTAACCGGCTGGCGACTTGGCAATGTAGTCGCCCGCCATGTTACAATTCGCCTATTCCCACGCCCCCTTATGGGGGCTTGTTACCTAACAAGAGACTGTATTGATGAAAATCGGCATTATCGGCGCGATGGAGCAAGAAGTTGCCATCCTTAAAGACCAACTGGCTAACTGCGAGACTCACAACAAAGCAGGCTGTACTTTCTACACAGGTACGCTTAACGGCCATGATGTGGTTCTACTTCAATCTGGCATCGGTAAAGTAGCAGCAGCGGTAGGCAGTGCGGTATTGCTTGAAATCTTCCAGCCGGATGTTGTGCTGAACACTGGCTCTGCAGGTGGTTTCGATAGCAGCTTGAATGTTGGTGATGTCGTGATCTCAACAGAAGTGCGTTACCACGATGCCGATGTCACAGCATTTGGTTACGAAATCGGCCAGATGGCCCAGCAGCCAGCAGCCTTTGCTTCTGATGCCAAGCTGATGGACGCTGCCGAAAAGGCGCTGGCGACCATGGGTGATACCCACGCAGTACGCGGCCTGATCTGTACTGGTGATGCTTTCGTTTGCTCGGCAGAAAAGCAAGCCTTCATCCGTGACAACTTCCCGTCAGTGATTGCGGTTGAGATGGAAGCTGCGGCCATTGCCCAGGCTTGCCACCAGTTCAACGTACCATTCGTTGTTGTCCGCGCCATCTCCGATGTGGCAGACAAAGAGTCGCCAATGAGCTTTGAAGAGTTCCTGCCTGTGGCAGCCCAGAGCTCATCAGTCATGGTGGCTAAAATGGTTGACCTACTGAACCAGTAAGATGACCGACGCCATTGCAAGTATCGCCGGTAACAGCACCCTACTCGCCTTGTGGGGTGCACTGGCATTGCAATGGCTGTTGCCGATCCCTTCCCAGTTACACCCACTACAAATTTGGCGCCAGCTCGCACTCTCCATCGCCAGTAAAGTCAACAAACCCAATGATGCCCCGCAGCAAAAGCGCCTTTCAGGGCTGCTGTCGTGGTCCTTGTTGTGGCTTACTGTTCTGATTGTCCTTATTTGCCTCTACCAACTGGTCTGGATCGATACGGCTTTCCATCTTCTGCTGCTTTGGATTGCCCTGGATTGGCGCAATTTGCACAAGTTCAGCAAACAGTTTGTCCGCGCCTACAGCCGTGAAGATAAAGTGCAGTGCCGAACGCTGCTGGCAGGCAAAGTCAACCGCCACACAGAAAGCCTCTCCTTACTCGGTCTAGGCAAGGCAGGGGCCGAGACCATGCTGGTCGGTTATGGCCGCTTGGTAGCTGGCGTGCTGTTCTGGTACGCCCTTGCCGGGGGGATCGGCGCGATATTATATCGGCTAGCCGTTGAACTCAGCCGCTGCTGGTCACCCAGCAGGCAGCAATTCCGTCATTTTGGCCAGCCGGCAACTACAGTTCTCGCTATCCTCGATATCGTGCCTCTGCGCTTGTTTGCCCTTATCCTGACTATCGGCCACAACGCTCAGGTCGCTTTAAAGGGACTCAAACAGCAGGGCGAAAGCTGGTTACTACCGGGTCCCGGGTGGTTGCTGGCTGCGGCCGGACACAAACTGTCGCTATCGCTGGGTGGGCCGGCTATCTACGATCAAACCAAGATGGAGCGGCCCAAGCTCGGTGGCAGGATTGCGCCTGCAGCATTGCACCTAAGCCAACTCAACCGCCTTGCTAACCAACGTCTATGGGCATGGGTTACTGTCCAAAGCCTGCTATTACTCATGCTACAAGGAGCTGTTTAAGTGCGTTTCGCTGCCCTCTTCCTACTGTTACTCCCAGCCTTTGTTACCTCTGCCCAGCCAGTGAAAACAATCATCAGCCTCTCGCCCCACACGACTGAGATGGCCTATGCAGCAGGGCTGGGGGATAAATTGATCGCTGCCAGTGATTACAGTGACTATCCAGAAGCGGCCAAATCCCTCGAGCGGGTTGCCAACTACCGTGGCATCAAAATGGAGCGCATCGTTGCCCTGCAGCCTGATTTGATCCTCGCTTGGGAAGGAGGTAACCCGACCCGTGAAATGACCCGGCTGGAGCAACTCGGTTTTAAGGTGTTCTATTCCAACCCTAAATCTTTAGCAGACATTGCGACAACCCTTGAGCAACTCGGCCAGTTTGCCGACACACCCGAGCAAGCCCAAAGCAATGCCCACGATTTTCGTCAGCGGCTAGAGAGCCTTCGTCTGGCACACCAGGAAAAACAGCCCGTCAGTTACTTCTACCAGCTCAGCAACAGCCCAATAATCACCGTCGCCGGCGATAATTGGCCAAGCCAAGTCTTTGCTGTTTGTGGTGGGCAAAACATCTTTGCCAACAGTGCTGCCGCCTACCCGCAGGTTTCACAAGAGCAAGTCATTGTTCGCCAGCCTGAGGTGATTTTCGGTACTTCGCATGCTGCCGCCGATCCATCGGTATGGGACAAGTGGCACCAGCAGTTACCCGCAGTGGAAAAGCAGCACATTTTTACTGTGACATCAGACTGGTTAAACCGGCCTACACCACGCACCATAAAGGCCGCTGAAGAAATCTGCCAGTACCTGGATCAAGTTCGCCAAAGCGCCTTGTAACAGGCTATCAACAATCAATGTGAGTCACCTCACAAAGCGATTGCAGCGAGTTGTCAGCCAGTTTATTCGTCGTACAATCTGCGCGATCGCCCTATATTCTCTGACTCAGCAGGTATCATAATGCTCATTTATCTTCTCGATATGTTCGGAACGGCCGTGTTTGCCGCTTCGGGTGTATTACTGGCAGGCAGACTCCGGATGGACCCGTTCGGGGTTGTGGTGCTGGCCAGCGTTACCGCCATTGGAGGGGGAACCATCCGCGATATGGCTCTTGGCGCGACACCTGTTTTCTGGATCACCGATACCAATTACTTATGGGTGATTTTCATTACCTGCCTAGTCAGCATGCTGGCGATACGCCGCCCACGCCAAATGCCTTGGTGGATCTTACCGGTCTCTGATGCCATTGGCCTTGCGGTCTTCGTGGCGATTGGTGTCGAGAAGGCCCTGCGTTTTGGTGCGACTCCTATGGTTGCAGTGATCATGGGGGTGATGACCGGCTGTGGCGGTGGGGTTATTCGTGATGTATTAGCACGGGAAATCCCGATGGTACTACGTACTGAGGTCTACGCTACTGCCTGTATCCTCGGCGGCATTGTCCATACCGTGGCCCTATCCGCTAATGTCGATGCTGCAGTCGCTACCGTGGCAGGCATCATCACGACACTCACTATTCGTCTGGCTGCGATACGCTGGCACCTTTCCCTGCCAACCTTCGCTTTGAGGCACTGATCGGCCTCCAACTTTCGGGCGCAAGCTTTCG
>NZ_JACSOF010000160.1:0-15313 GCF_014349205.1 Photobacterium sp. BZF1 | reverse complement strand
GAGGCCTCCTCCTACTCGATTAGGGGGAACTTTAACTTAGGCGGTTTCAGTACTGCCTTCGACGTTCTCTTCGTCTGCAAGGTCAGTTTCACCTTTGCCTTTAGAGCGCTTGATGACGTAGCCGGCGATAGATAGTGAACCTACGATACCTGCGATGGTTGATACCGTCATCGGTAGGCCGAAACCTAGCTGGCCGTTGTTCAGGATGAAGGTAATACATACCGTGGTCATGAAGATAGCTGGAACCGTGGTTACCCAGTGCAGTTTGTTGTGGCGCAGTAGGTAAGCTGAAGCTGTCCACAGCATCATTACTGCAGTGCTCTGGTTAGCAAAGCCGAAGTAACGCCAGATGATACCGAAGTCAACTTGGGTCAGGATGCCACCGATAACAAACAGTGGTAGTGCCATCAGTAGGCGGTTACGCAGTGACTTCTGCTCCATGTTGAAGTATTCAGCCAGGATCAGGCGGCTTGAGCGGAACGCTGTGTCACCTGAAGTGATTGGCAGGATAACTACACCTAGGAAAGCAATGATACCGCCGAATACGCCTAGTAGGCCGATAGACGAGCTGTATACCACGTTACCTGGACCACCGTTGGAAACCGCGTCAGATAGCGCTTCCACTGAGCCGAAGAAAGACAGAGCTAGGGCACACCAGATAAGGGCGATAACACCTTCACCAATCATTGCTCCGTAGAATACGAAACGGCCGTTCTTCTCGTTTTCCATACAACGTGCCATCAGGGGTGACTGGGTCGCGTGGAAACCAGAGATTGCACCACAAGCGATAGTGATGAATAGGGCTGGCCATAGCGGCAGGTCATTCGGGTTCATGTTGGTGAACATCTGGCTCATCTCGTAATCGCCAAGCAGTGTGTGCTCGCTAGAGAAGGCGATAGCTGTGATCAGGCCAACAGACATGAAGATTAGCAGCGCGCCGAACAGTGGGTAGAAGCGGCCGATGATCTTATCAACAGGAACGATTGTCGCGATGATGTAGTAGGCGAAGATGATAACAACCATCGTTGTCATCGACATGCCCATACCGGTTTGCTCGTTAACCAGGTTAGTGATCATGCCTGCAGGCGCTGAAACGAAGACCACACCAACTAGCAGCAGAAGAACAATGGCAAAGATATTCATAAAGTGTTTTGCGCCATTGCCTAGGTAGCGGCCAGTAATGGTTGGTACAGACGCACCACCGTTACGAACAGATAGCATGCCTGAGAAGTAGTCGTGTACTGCACCAGCGAAGATACAACCTAGTACAATCCACAGCATCGCAGCCGGGCCGTACAGTGCACCCATGATTGGGCCGAAAATCGGACCAACACCGGCAATGTTGAGTAGCTGAACAAGGTAAACTTTCTTGTTCGACATTGGAACGTAGTCAACGCCGTCCTGCTTGCTAAAGGCAGGTGTTTGGCGTTTTTCGTTGATACCGAAGATCTTTTCAATAAATGCACCGTAGATGAAGTAGCCACCTACCAGCGCTGCGACACACATCAGAAACCAGGCCATATCTTGTCTCTCTAATCCTATTGGAGTGGGTTGGTTTAGCTTTGCGTTCCGTGCCTCAACACCCTCGGCAACTGCGCAAAACTTATTTTGATAGCTGCCATCCTACGCGCTTGGTATCAATATTCACCCGATAAAGGGGTGAGTGGTTGTATGGCAGGGTGAGTGGTCGATAAGACTATTAAGCGGTTTTATCGAGTTGGGTGAGCGGTTTTACCGAGGATTAAGTGGTCGTAGGTAAAATTTAAAACCGTGATCTCTGTCGGGGCTTTGCGGGCGAAATTAAGCTCCCATGAAACAAGTTAAGTTATTGTATAAAAAGGCTTGTATGGCTTTTTGGACGATATGTGGTAACTACTTAGACAGGCTGGAATATCAATTTACTAATGACTACGTCAGTTATCAGACAGGATGCCAATCAAGCCTCAAGCAATACTTTTTTACAAGTCGCTCGAACAATTGGCCTAGAAGGTTAAATGGAATGGGGCGTGTGAGTTTTGCCGAGAAGAAGGTGGATTATGCACCTCCTTCTGGCAACAAGGTTTTTATCGCCGACCGAGCTTTGAGGGGGCGGGTGACGAATACGTTTTAGCTTAAGCCGAAGCGGTCTTTAAGCTCTTTGAGGTAACGGCGACTGACCGGTACTTGGTGATTATTGAGAGTAGTAATTTCAGCAAGGCCGTTTTCCAATAACCTGATCTCCCTGATTGCTGTGGGGTGGATCAGATATTGGCGATGACAACGGATCAACGGTGTCTTCTCCTCTAACGTTTTTAGCGTCAATTGGGTGGTAGCCTTAGTATCACTGCTGACGACATGAACACCGCTCAAGTCAGAATAAGCGGTTTCGATTTCATCGGGGCGGAGCAGCAAGATCCGGTTGTGCCCACTGCAGGGGATCAACTCTAGCATGTCATTGATTAGTGGCGAGTAGTCGGCAGGTTGGCATTCCCTTACCAAGCGTTTGATGGTTTTGGTTAAGCGGCAGGTTTCCACTGGCTTAAGCAGGTAATCAAAGGCGTTATCTTCAAATGCCTTGAGGGCATATTCGTCGTAGGCGGTAACGAAAACCACTTTTGGCATGGTGTCGGGGTCAAGCATGCTTAGCATCTCAATACCCGTGATTTGCGGCATCTGGATATCAAGAAAGATAACATCAGGCTTGAGGGCATTGATTTTCTTCAGTGCCTCAATGGCATTGGTGCACTCTCCAATCACCTCAATCGAACCATTCTCTTCCAGTAGGTCGATCAACTCTTCCCTGGCATATTTTTCATCATCAATGACAAGGGCCTTAATCATGCCGCGTGTTCTCCGTTACGGTGTGTGAGGGTATCAACAGGCAGTGTGATGGTTGCCCGGGTCCATTCGTGGGTTTGGTATGTCATGGTCAGGCCATATTGTTTACCAAACATGTTTTTCAGGCGTTTATCGACAATCTTCATACCAAGGCCACTTTCTTCCCCAATGGGGGCATAGTTCCCGGCGTTGTCTTCGACCTCGAGGATAACGTGATCCTGTTCGATAAAGCCGTTGATAGTGATTTTACCATTTTCCAACAGTGATGAGGTGCCGTGTTTGATCGCATTTTCAACCAGCGGTTGGAGGGTAAAGGTGGGGACTTTCAGCGTCATTAATTCATCAGCAACGTTGACCTCAACACTGAGGCGGTCGGAGAAGCGGGCCAGCTCAATTTCTAGGTAGGCATGGATGTGCTGCAATTCTTCTTGCAGGGTCACCGTCTCGATATTTTGCTTGAGGTTACGGCGGAAGAACTGCGACAGGTGCTGGATCAACTGACGGGCCTTATCTGGATCGCGCCTGACCACCGAGTTGATGGTATTGAGTGCATTGAACAGGAAATGTGGGTTTACCTGAGCTTGTAGCAAACGCAGTTCTGCTTGGGTTAGTAGGTTTTGCTGTTGGATATAGCGGCCTGTCAGGATTTGGTTGGACAGCAGCTTGGCTATCCCTTCCCCCAGAGTGAGGTTGACGGTTGAGAACAGCTTACGTTTTGGCTCGTAGAGTTTGATGGTGCCAAGGACCTCATGGTTACCACCAACCAACGGGATCACCAAGGCGGAGCCAAGCTTACACTTTTCATGGAGTGAGCATTGGTAGGGGATATCATAACCATCGGCGTAAACCAGCTCACAGCCATCAATGGCGCGGCGGGTGTAGCCGGAAGAGATTGGAGTACCCGGTATATGGTGGTCATCGCCGATCCCGATAAAGGCAAGGATTTTCTCACGGTCGGTAATGGCAACGGCACCGACCCCGGTTTCTTCATAGATGATCTTGGCGATCTTCTTGGTACTCTGCTCATTGAAGCCTTGGCTGAAGATCCCCACTGATCGCTGGGCGATTTTCAAGGCGCGGCTTGAAAATGCAGCAGAGTATTTTTCGTAAATGGTTTTGCGGTCTTGGATGATGCTCATGAAAAACGCAGCACCCACCGAGTTGGCGATAACCATTGGCAGTGCAATCGCGCTGACAAGGCCGAGGGCTTTCTCAAACGGCTGGGCAACCGCAAGGATGATCAGCATCTGGACGATTTCGGCTACCAGGGTAATTATAAAGACCACCTGTGGGCGGAAGATCTGGTCAGCCTGCCCGCGGCGGACATAGTAACTGTGCATGATCCCGCCAATCAGCCCTTCGGCCGTGGTGGATATTGCGCAGGCTAAATCGGTAAACCCACCAAGGGTATAGCGGTGGAGGCCCCCGGTTAATCCCACAGCAAAGCCAACCACGGGCCCGCCGAGTAATCCCCCCATCACAGCACCGATCGCTCGGGTATTCGCAATGGCATCTTCTATGTGTAATCCGAAGTAAGTGCCTAAAATACAAAAGAGGGAAAACAGGATGTAGCAGGTAAAGCGCTGTGATAACCGGCCTGAGATTGAAGTCAGGGGCATGAACAGCGGGGTTTTACTGAGTAGATAGGCCAGTACCAGGTACACGCTGAGTTGCTGTAAGAGAGAAAAAATTAGTTCCATTGCCATAGGGAGTGCGAGTGGGGATTGCCATTATGGTAACTGGCTTTGCTGGATACCGCCAAAAAAGCTCACGATGTAAATTTAAATTTACAGTGGATTTTTTTCTTTACAGAGGTTGCAATTATCACCTTAAGCCTGCTATCTTCAGCCTAACAACAGGGCAGTCCTGTTTTTTCTTTTAGTTTTGTATTAATTAGTTTACAGGGAAGCCCGCATGCAAAAAGACCAGTTGAACAACGTCCACATCGAAAATGAGTCGGTACTGATCACCCCACAAGAGCTGCGTAGCAAACTGCCGGTGAGTGACAATGCCCTGAACTTTATTCGTGAATCTCGCCAGACGATTGCCGATATCATCCACAAACGTGATCACCGTTTGCTGGTGGTATGTGGCCCGTGCTCAATCCATGATGTTGAAGCCGCCAAAGACTATGCGGTGAAGCTCAAAGCACTATCGGAAGAGTTGAGTGATCAGCTGTACATTGTGATGCGAGTTTACTTCGAAAAGCCGCGTACAACGGTAGGTTGGAAAGGCCTTATCAATGACCCGCACCTTGATGGTTCGTTCGAAGTGGAAGAAGGTCTGCACATTGGTCGTCAGCTTTTGATTGACCTAGTTGAAATGGGTATCCCGCTAGCGACTGAAGCCCTTGACCCAATCAGCCCGCAGTACCTAGGCGATTTGTTCAGTTGGGCGGCTATCGGTGCGCGTACTACGGAATCCCAGACTCACCGTGAAATGGCGAGTGGTCTGTCTATGCCGGTTGGCTTTAAAAATGGTACTGACGGTAGCTTGGGTACGGCGATTAATGCAATGCAGGCTGCGGCATCAGGCCACCGTTTCATGGGTATTAACCGCGATGGTCAGGTTGCACTTTTGAATACCCAAGGTAACCCAGATGGTCACGTTATCCTGCGTGGCGGTAAACAGACCAACTACGATTCTGTCTCTGTGACCGAGTGTGAAAACGAGATGAATGCGGCAGGTCTTTCTCCTTCGCTGATGGTAGACTGTAGCCATGCTAACTCCCGCAAGGATTACCGTCGTCAGCCGTTGGTTGCTGAAGATGTGATCCACCAAATCCGCGAAGGCAATAAGTCTATTATCGGTTTGATGCTGGAAAGCCACATTAACGAAGGAAACCAGAGTGCGGATCTTCCGCGCGGAGAAATGGCTTACGGTGTGTCTATCACCGATGCGTGTATCGATTGGGCGTCGACAGATACCCTGCTTCGCCATACACACCAGGAGCTAACGCCATTCCTTCAAGAGCGCGTTGAAGATTAATTTCGCCACCTAAAGCAGAGAGCCATAGATGGTTGCTGAACTGAGTAAACTAAGAGATCAAATTGATGATGTCGACCGCCAGATGGTTGAGCTGCTTGCTCGCCGTCTGTCACTGGTCGAAGAGGTCGGCCATGTAAAAAGTCAGCATGGCTTGCCGATTTATGCCCCTGACCGTGAGGCGGCAATGCTCGCTTCTCGTCGCCAGGAGGCTGAAAACAAAGGCGTACCGCCGGATCTGATCGAAGATATCCTGCGCCGTACCATGCGTGAGTCTTATGCGAGTGAAAATGATTCTGGCTTCAAATGCCTCAAGCCCGAACTGCGTCCGATTGTGGTTGTCGGTGGTCACGGCCAACTAGGTGGTTTGTTCTGCCGTCTGTTTGAACTGTCGGGTTATCAGGTACGCAAACTAGGTAGCCAAGACTGGGATAGGGCAGATGAACTGCTGGCCGATGCCGGTATGGTAGTGGTATCGGTGCCGATCAATATCACCGAAACTATTATTGCTAAACTGGGCAACCTGCCGGAAGACTGTATCCTTGCCGATCTGACATCGGTGAAGAGTGGCCCGTTGCAAGCCATGTTGGAAGTGCATCGTGGTCCGGTTGTCGGCTTGCACCCAATGTTTGGTCCTGACATTGCTAGTTTGGCCAAGCAGGTTGTGGCCTACTGTGATGGCCGTAACCCAGAAAGCTATCAGTGGTTGCTGGAGCAGATCCAGATTTGGGGCGCGACCCTCAACCGCATTAGTGCCATCGAGCACGATGAAGGCATGACCTTGATCCAGGCACTGCGCCACTTTACGTCTTTTGCGTATGGGGTGCACCTTGCCGAGGAAGATCCGAAGCTTGAGCAACTGATGTCACTGAGCTCGCCGATCTACCGCTTGGAGCTAGCGATGGTTGGTCGTCTGTTTGCTCAGGATGCCCAGCTATATGCTGATATCATTATGTCGTCACCGCAGAACATCGCAATGATCAAGCGTTTCCACCAACGTTTTGGCGAAGCGATTGAGATGCTGGATAACCAAGACAAAGAGACGTTCAAGCAGGCCTTTGGCCGGGTTGAAAATTGGTTTGGGGATTACGCCCAGCATTTTTTAACCGAGAGCCAGGGATTACTTAGACAGGCGAACGACTCGACTCACCGTACCTCGTCAGGACGCTAAGCAGAGCGCCTTCGACAAGAACAACAAAGCCCATGCACTTCACAGTGCATGGGCTTTTTGTTTTTAGCTAGCTAAACTTGGCTTGTTGCGAGATGAAATTCCAAAAACGCATAAAGACATCCATGTCGCTCCAAACCGCCGTCCTTGGCGGTTAGGTTTTGGAATCCCACCTAGCAACAAGCCGCCAAACAATGGAGTAGCTTGTTGAACTAAATGATCAGATCAAATCACCCGTCTCTGGGTCAACCGGCTTGACGTTCTCGCTCGGGTAGCAGCCCAGCACTTTGATAAAGCGGGTCAGGCGGGTTAGCTCTTCCAATGCTTCCTGCATCACTTCTGATTTGAGGTTCTCTTCGACATCGACGTAGAACATCTCTTCCCACGGGTTACCGATCACCGGACGCGATTCTAGCTTAGTCATATTGATGTTGAGGTTACGCAGCACCAGCAGGCACTCGACCAGCGAACCGGCTTTCTGCGCCGTCGACATGGTTAGGGTGGTCTTGGCTGGGATCAGCGAGGTGACTTCCACTGGCTTGCGGGCGACGACAATAAAGCGGGTGTAGTTTTCTTGCTGGTTGGCAATATTGGTCTTGATTGGAGTCAGCCCATACAGTTCGCCGCTTGAGGCATTACCGATAGCAGCCACGTTCGGTAGCTTGAGTTCAGCCACTTGCTTCATCGCTTCTGCAGTGCTCGAGCAGTACTCCTGGGTGATATTGCCCATTGAATGCAGGTACTCGCTGCACTGCTGGTGTGGTTGCGGGTGCGAGTATAGGGTATCGATATCTTCCAGTTTGGTATCAACCGCAGCTAGCAGGCAGTGCTCGATGGGTTGGTTGATCTCGCCGACAATCGATAGGCTGGTGTGCTGGAGCAAGTCGTAGACTTCGTTGATAGAGCCTGAACTGGTGTTTTCGATAGGCAGCACGCCGTAGTCGGCATTACCAATTTCTACCGTGTGCAGCACGTCGCGGAAGGTCGAACAGCTGATCTCCACCAGTTTGGTTTGCTTCTTGCTGAAATAGCTACGGCTGGCCAAGTTGGAGTATGAGCCTTTGGCACCGAGGAAGGAGACGCGGGCGACAGGTTGCAAGCTCTCTGGGTTGGCGATCTTTTGCAGGAAGGCCTGCTGGAACAAGACGGAGTCTTCGATAATGGTATGGAAGATCTGGGTGACGTACTGGGCATCCAACTGCAGAGACTGACCGGTTTCAATCAAGCGGAGCAATAGTTCTTGCTCGCGGGTTTGGTCACGCACCGGCTTGGCGGTTTGGATCTTGCTCTTGGCGACTTCGAGGCTAAGCTGGCGGCGCTCGGCAAGCAGCTTTAAAATTTCGTTATCGATACGGCTGACGTTGGTTCGGATCTCGTCCAGCGAATACTGCGGTTCTGTCATTGTCGCTCCCTGTCTTATTCATACAAAAAAGCCCCCTTGGTGAAGGAGGCTGTCTGTTCGTCTTTAGCTTGTTTCTTGCGTAACGAATAGCCCCCACTAAGGTGACATAAAAAAGAAGCTAAAGAAAAACAGTTGGGTCATTTGCAAAAATACTAAATGTTATGAATTTGAGTTAGGTATGGTTCAACATTATTAAGCCTAGCAAGGGTTGTCAAGCAGAAACTAAACAGCCCTGCTAGGCAGGGCTGTTTATAAAATCCTCTTGAATAATTATGCTTCTTCTTCGGCTTCTGTTTCTTCAATCTGCGGCTTGTTGCTGTGGCTTGCACGGCGTGCCGTTGGTTTGTGAGCTTGTTTGTTCAGTTGGCGTTCCAGCTTCTGGTATACCTCAGTAATCGCACCGTACATATCGTCATGCTCTGCTGAGGCGACTAGTTGACCTCCCGGAATAGCAGCAGATGCTTCAATTTTAAATTGGCGGTTTGGCTCGGTGCTGATAACAGCGTGTTTGCTGATGAGTGGAACCTGATACTTCTCTAACTTCTTGAATTTAAACTCAATGCGCTCACGGATAGCAGGGGTGATATCAAGGTTTTTGCCGGTAATGTCTACTGTCATAATTATCTTTCCTCTTTTGCTACCCTTCGTTGGGTTGACTTCAGATTACTAAATTCAGGAATCAATAATGTGACCCAGATCACGATTGCATTGTTAAAATATTGTCCAGAAAAATTCTGTGATCGAGCTTTGCTTGTTGCAAAAAAGTTTGAAGAAAGTGCTTGTCGGCGGATAGAAAGTTGGGGCAGTATGAGGAAAGAACGAACGCTGGTGGCTGGTGCTATTCAGGGACTTTATTCGATTTATAACAATCACTTGAGTTAAAATTGACCAGCTTGTCATTAGCGCTTCGATAATGATTACCGAGATTCATAAAAAAAACAGCAGCCATAAGGCTGCTGTTTTTTTATGGTCGGAGACCTGTCTATTAAACTGGGTTGAGTGCGATAAGCTTGCGGGTGTTTTCCAGCGGCTCGCTCAAGCCGAGTTTTTCGTAGGCACTTTCCATAATCAACAGAGATTTACGGGCAGCTTCAGTATTTGGGTACTCGCGCTGAATAAGCTGGGAGCGATTGACGGCAGCAACCCAGGCTTCACGACGAAGGTAGAAGTCGGCTGCGGCTAGCTCGTAGTCAGCCAGGCGGTTTTTCAAAAAGACCATACGTGCCTGCGCATCGGCCGCATAGCGACTGTTCGGGTAGCGCTCTAGTAAGCGTTTGAAGTCACGGAATGCTTTACGGGCAGGTTCTGGATCGCGATCGTGGCGATCGATATTGAACAAGTCATGCATAAAGCTTCGGTCTTGCGCCATGCTAGTCAGACCGCGCATATACAATACCCAGTCAGCTTTCTCATGGGCAGGGTTCAAGCGGTTGAAACGATCAATCGTTGCTTCACCCAAAGCAAGATCATCATTTTTGTAGTAGGCATAGATCAGATCAAGCTGAACCTGTTCAGAGTAAGCGCCGAACGGGTAACGGGAATCCAATGTTTCCAGACGTTCGATGGCGGTTGTCCAGCTACCGCTTTGCAGGGCCTGCTGGGCAGTGGCATAAAGTTCAGATGGCGGTACGTCCGGTACCACTTCTTCCGTGCTTGAACAGCCTGAAAGTATGGCGACGGCAAGAAGAGACGATAGAGTCAGGCGTTTCATTGCGGCGACTGTTTCCTTGATAAATAATTTTATTTCGGCGGATCCATTACGGTCTGAGCCGTTAACAGATACAATGACACTATTATGTTATTTTACGCAGCGTTTGACGTTTAGTCCCACGCTTTTTAAAAAAGTTCGCTATGGCACAGCAGATAGAGTTAACAAATACAGTAAATGATAGTCAACTTGGCTTGCGCCTTGATCAGGTTATCGCTGAATTATACCCCGATTATTCCCGCTCACGGATCAAAGAGTGGATCCTAAATGGCATGGTTTCCGTCGATGGGGAAGTCACGACAAAGCCACGTTTGAAAATGATGGGCGGTGAAGAGCTGTTTATCAAGGCGGAGATCGAGGACGAAGTCCGCTGGGAAGCTCAAGATATCCCGTTGGATATTGTACACGAAGACGAGCATATTATTGTTATCAATAAGCCGCGTGACTTTGTTGTCCACCCTGGGGCAGGTACACCGGATGGTACTGTACTGAATGCGCTGCTTCATCATTGCCCGGCTTTGGCCGAAGTGCCGCGTGCCGGTATCGTCCACCGTCTGGATAAAGACACCACTGGTCTTATGGTGGTAGCAAAAACGATTCAGGCGCAGACCCGCCTTGTCCGCGCACTGCAAAAGCGCCGTATCACCCGTGAGTACGAAGCGATTGCTATGGGTAAGATGACAGGTGGTGGTACGGTAGACAAGCCTATTGGCCGTCACCCTACCAAGCGTGTTTGTATGGCGGTGAGTGAGTTTGGCAAGCCGGCAATCACCCGCTTCCGTGTAGCCGAGCACTTCCGTGAGCATACCCGTATCATTCTACGTCTTGAAACGGGCCGTACCCACCAGATCCGTGTTCATATGTCTTACCTGAGCCATCCATTGATCGGTGATGCTATTTACGGTGGTCGTCCACGTCCGCCGAAAAATGCCTCTGATGAGTTGATTCAGGCTCTTCGTGCTTTCGATCGCCAGGCACTACATGCCCGTATGCTTCGCCTGGAACACCCTATTACGGGTGAGTTGATGGAATGGCGTGCACCATTACCGATTGATATGGTTGCGATGATCAGCATCTTGCGCAAAGACAAAGAAGAGCACCAAGAGGAAGAATACTGATATGTGGATTGTTCCCGACTGGCCGGCTCCAGCCAATGTGAAAGCCATTGCGACAACACGCAAAGGCGGTAATAGCACTGGTCCGTACCAAGGCTTGAATCTTGGTAACCATGTTGGGGATGACCCTGAGGTCGTATTGCAAAACCGCCAGTGGTTACAGCAGCAACTCGGTCTGGAGACTGTACCGGTCTGGTTGAATCAGACCCATAGCATTGATGTGGTCAACCTTAAGCAACCAAGCGCCGAGGTGTTGGATGCTGACGGCAGTTATACTGCACAGAAACACCTTCCTTGCGTAGTGATGACGGCCGATTGCCTGCCAGTGATCCTGTGCGATCGCCAAGGCAATCAGGTGGCAGCGGTTCATGCCGGGTGGCGTGGTTTGGTTGACGGTATTATTGAACAGGCTGTTGCTCAGTTTTCAGTTCCGGGCTCGGAAATCATGGCTTGGCTAGGTCCGGCTATTGGCCCCAAGGCCTTCGAGGTAGGGGGGGAGGTACGTGAACAGTTCCTTGCCCATGATCCAGATGCCGCTCAAGGCTTTGAGCCACATGGCGAAAAGTGGTTGGCTGATTTGTATCTGCTGGCACGCCAGCGGTTGGCGAGTGTGTCTGTGAATGATGTATTTGGCGGTGATGCTTGTACCTTTTCCGATGCCGAGAAGTTTTTCTCATATCGGCGTGATGGGGTGACTGGTCGCCAGGCAACCTTGATCTGGTTGGAGTAGCCTCATCTCAATCTTACTTGCTTCCTTTAAAGCCCTGCCTGTGCAGGGCTTTTTTATATCTTGATGTTATTGGATCAGTGTTATTTGGGTTGGCGTAGCGGGTGACAATTCGACGACTTGGGCACCGTAAGGCACGGTGTACGTTTCATAGCCATTGCCAACAGCTCGGTAGAAGCGTTGGTTAATACTGTCATGCAGCAATACAACACCCTTGTAGCTAACGGTTCTTAGCATGGCATTGTTAATGATGATGACATTGCTGTTATTCGGTACCGCATTGCGACGGTTGTCGATACGGGCTTCTGTCCTAGATTCGATGCGGGCTTCCTGTCGCGCCTGCTGGCGGGTTTCCTGAATATCGCGCTGAGCCAATACCGTCGATGAGGCCATTAAGGTTGCAAGGGCGATTACGCAAGTGGAGATCTGTTGCTTGTTCATGAGTGCTTCCTCGATATGGTATGGTGTACCGTTAAATGGTATGTCATTCGGTATCTCAGTTCAATAAAGGGTACGATGAATGGTAAAATTTGGAGGTTTATCCTGCGCAGCTAATACGGAATGCATTGAAATAATGCAGGAAATCGACAGTATGAAAATTGACAGAGGAATATTTGGCTTGAAAAGTGGGAGCAAGGCCACCATATCTTATCGTGAGAGAAGATAGGAGGACTTATGCGTCTTGACCGTTTTACTAGCAAATTCCAGATGGCAATCTCTGATGCTCAATCGCTAGCATTGGGACGGGACCATCAGTATATCGAACCAGCCCACTTGATGGTGGCGCTGTTGAATCAGGATGGCAGTACCATCCGGCCACTTCTTACCCTATTGAATGTTGATATCGCCCAATTGCGCTCTGGTTTGTCCGAGCTATTGGATCGCCTGCCAAAAGTGAGCGGTATTGGCGGTGATGTCCAGTTATCACATGGTATGGGCATGTTGTTCAACATGTGCGATAAGCTGGCCCAGAAACGCAAAGACAAATATATCTCGTCTGAACTATTTATCTTGGCGGCAGTGGACGACAAAGGCCCGCTAGGTCAGCTATTGAAAGAGAAAGGCCTGACCGCAGCCAAAATTGAGCAGGCAATTGAAAAAGTCCGTGGTGGCCAGAATGTCGATGATCCTAACGCGGAAGAAAATCGTCAGGCATTGGAAAAATTTACCATTGACCTGACCGAGCGAGCAGAGCAGGGCAAACTCGACCCTGTTATTGGCCGTGACGATGAAATTCGCCGCACCATTCAGGTATTGCAGCGCCGTACCAAGAATAACCCAGTGATCATCGGTGAGCCTGGGGTAGGTAAAACAGCGATTGTCGAAGGTTTGGCACAGCGCATCGTAAATGGCGAGGTGCCCGAAGGCCTGCGCCATAAGCGTGTACTTTCATTGGATATGGGCTCCTTGATTGCCGGTGCTAAATACCGTGGTGAATTTGAAGAGCGCTTGAAGTCAGTACTGAATGAGTTATCGCAGGAAGAAGGTAGCATCATCCTGTTTATTGATGAGCTCCATACCATGGTCGGTGCCGGTAAAGGTGAAGGCTCCATGGATGCGGGGAATATGCTCAAGCCCGCGTTGGCCCGTGGTGAGCTGCATTGTGTCGGTGCTACGACATTGGATGAATACCGCCAATATATCGAAAAGGATGCTGCGCTTGAGCGCCGTTTCCAGAAGGTGCTGGTGGATGAGCCTACTGTAGAAGACACGGTAGCGATTTTGCGTGGCCTGAAAGAGCGTTATGAGCTGCACCACCATGTAGAGATCACCGATCCAGCTATTGTGGCCGCAGCTAGCCTTTCGCACCGCTATATTTCGGATCGCCAACTGCCGGATAAGGCGATCGATCTGATTGATGAAGCAGCCTCAAGCATCCGCATGCAGATAGATTCCAAGCCGGAATCCCTTGATCGCCTAGAGCGCCGTATCATCCAACTTAAGATCGAGCAGCAGGCGCTGGAAAAAGAGAGTGATGATGCCAGTCAGAAGCGTTTGAACGATCTGCGCCAAGAGCTCGACAAAAAAGAGCGTGAATACGCCGAGTTAGAAGAAGTGTGGAATGCCGAGAAAGCCGCTTTGTCTGGCACTCAGCATATCAAGACAGCGCTTGAGCAAGCGCGTACTGACATGGAAATCGCCCGCCGGGCAGGCGACTTGAACCGGATGTCAGAACTGCAGTACGGCAAAATCCCTGAGCTTGAAAAACAGCTCGATTTGGCTGCCCAAGCCGAAATGCAGGAGATGAGCCTACTTAAGAACAAGGTGACTGACGCTGAAATCGCGGAAGTGCTGTCCCGTCAAACCGGGATCCCAGTCGCCAAAATGCTAGAAGGGGAGCGCGATAAGCTACTTCGTATGGAAGAAGCGTTGCACAAGCGTGTTATCGGCCAAGATGAAGCGGTCGATGCTGTCGCCAATGCGATTCGTCGAAGCCGAGCAGGATTATCGGATCCAAATCGTCCGATTGGTTCGTTTCTATTCCTTGGCCCTACTGGGGTAGGTAAAACCGAGTTATGTAAGTCTCTGGCTCACTTCATGTTTGACAGTGATGACGCCATGGTGCGGATTGATATGTCGGAGTTTATGGAGAAACACTCTGTAGCCCGCTTGGTCGGCGCACCTCCCGGTTATGTCGGCTACGAAGAAGGTGGGTACTTAACAGAGGCGGTTCGTCGCCGTCCTTATTCGGTTATTTTGCTCGATGAGGTTGAGAAGGCACACCCTGATGTCTTCAATATCTTGTTGCAGGTACTGGATGACGGACGTTTGACCGATGGTCAGGGCAGGACGGTAGATTTCCGTAACAGCGTAGTGATCATGACGTCTAACTTGGGCTCGGACCGAATCCAGGAGCACTTCGGTGAGTTGGATTACGATGGTATGAAGCAAACCGTGATGGAGGTTGTTGGCCAGCATTTCCGACCTGAGTTTATCAACCGCGTTGACGAAACTGTGGTCTTCCACCCATTAGGTGCCGAGCATATCAAGAATATTGCCAGCATCCAGATCGCCCGCTTGGTGAAACGCTTAGAAGAGCGAGATTACCAGTTGGAATTGGATGAGAGTGCGTTGGATCTTATTGCCGAAGCGGGTTTTGACCCAGTATTTGGTGCGCGGCCGCTAAAACGTGCCATCCAGCAATATGTGGAAAACCCACTGGCTCAAGATATATTGTCAGGCAAGTTTGTAACGGGTAAGCCAATCTGTATTGTTGCGAACGAAGGGCATATTGAAGCTAAGCAGTAACAAGCCCACAGCAGCCTAACGATTGAAGCCCTCCTAAAACAGGATAATGCCATTCGGATAAGCGTCATCGTTTATACCTGAACGGATACTTGGGTGGCACATAGAGGACTGAACGTGGAAACGTTCGGTCCTTTCTTTTATC
>NZ_JACSOF010000159.1:0-15530 GCF_014349205.1 Photobacterium sp. BZF1 | reverse complement strand
ATTTTAAAATTGAGTCACTTAAACTAAACCTAAAGAAATAAGTCTCTACATCTAAGCTATCAAATCTTGGTATGTAGATGAAGTCAGCGGCAAGTCCAACTTTAGGAAAAGGTTTAATTTGAATATAAGGGATAGCAATGACATTGGTGTCCATATATATACCGTCAGATCTACCTGTACTTTCAGTAACTTCATTGAAGCCACGCCTTTCGACAACCACCATTAGTTGGGCACTGACCCTATCTTGAAAAAAGCCTGGTTCATACCTAAACCCTCCACCAACCTGTACCATGCGTTTATTAAAAGAGTCCTCCATCGTCCAAGCCCCTACGACTGGAGTCAATGCCCAATCAGATGGAAAAAAAACTTCTAAACCTATTCCCCTATGATCTTCATTGTACTCATAAGTGTCTTTTTCGTAAGATTCACCATGATAACTCCATCCCCCAAATTTTAATTCATATTCAGCACAAAGAGCAGGGTGGCTTAAAAATATCACTGCCCATAAAAATATTATTAGAGGTTTAATGTTGATGAGTTTCATTATTTTCTCTTGTTGTTTTTTTATCATCTTCAGAGAAAAGAGTAGTAGGGGGTGTTTCATTCTCAAGCTAATCTCACGTCATTCTCATTAAATAAACTGGTTGTCATTATTCCAATATAAAAATATTGATAATGAGATAATTCTTATTAATTAGAATGGGGTATGCAGTAACTTTAACCTATCCGCTTTCCTTAATATTGGGTGTTGCGGTAAACTGATAAAAACTCGAAGATTTGGCGATTTATAATGAATATTGAACACCTGCGGCTCTTTGTCAGGCTCGCCTCTACCCATAATATCAGTCAGGCTGGGCAGGAACTCGGCCTATCACCGCCAGTTGCCAGTATGCATATCAGCAAGCTCGAAGAAAGCCTCGGAGCACGTTTGGTCCACCGAACAACTCGTAAGGTGTCGTTGACCGAAGAGGGCATGGCGTTTCTTCCTCATGCCGAAGAGGTACTGCAAAGTGTTGATGCGGCTCGAGCATCTGTCGGTAGTGCGGCAGGGGGCCTGCCACAGGGGACGTTGCGAATTACCGCACCGGCCTCATTTGGCCGAATGCACCTTATCCCCGCTCTGAAAGGATTTTTAGCTCAATATCCCGACCTTTCGGTAGATATTAGGCTGACCGATTCCATTATCGACTTGGTGGAAGGAGGCTTTGATGTCGCTATCAGAAATGCCGAACTGCAGGATTCGAGTTTGATTGCCCGCAAATTGGCGGTTGATAAGCGTATCATGTGTGCCTCGCCGGATTATCTCTCGGCTTATGGCACACCTACCTCGCCGCAGGATCTCAAAAACCACCTCTGCATTAACCAGGCTGGGCTAGAAGGCTGGAGCTTCACCACTCCAGATGGCGTGCAGAATATAAAGATCAAAGGCAATATCAGGGTTGATCATGGCGAAGCGGTAAGGGATGCCTGTGCCAATGGAATGGGGATTGCGATGTGCGCAACCTGGATCGCCTATGAGCACTTGAAACGAGGCGAGCTGGTTCAAATACTCGAAGATTTTCCGCTGGTGGATGAAGCCGCACTGTGGGCGATCTACCCAAGCTCTCGGCTTCTTGCGCCGAAAGTGCGGGCATTTGTCGACTATTTTGCCCAGCACTTCGGTACTCCACCATATTGGGATCTCGAATTGGACAGCTAGGGTAAACCTCCTTTACCCTAGCCAATGAACTAGCGAAAATTAAACAGTTCAGTATGGAAGTGCTTCATATCAAACTGCAGACTTTCTAGCTGTTGTTTCAGCGTGTTACCAAAAGGTGTCGGCCCACAAAACCAGATACTGCTATTTTGTAGGTTATTAGCACGCTGCCGGATATCATCGACGGTCAAGAAACGATGCAACCTATTGTCAATGACATGAAAATCCACATTGGTCCCGTAGGTTGCTGATTCCAAATCACGGATAAGTTGTGGTGATGGATACTCGGTGCAATAGTAGAAAAGGATCGGATCATGGCTGTTGAGTGATTGCAATTCTTCCAATCTTGCTTTGAACGCAGCGCAACCAATCCCGCCTGCAACCCAGATCTGTGGCTTGTTGTCATTGAAATCAAAGTGCCCGTACGGGCCTTCCACTGTTACGTTTTCGCCTATTTCTAACCTTTGGTGAATGGTCGAGGTGAAGTCACCCAAGGCCTTTATCAAGAATTGGACTCTGGTCTCTGGGCCTTTGTTTATTTGGCTACCTCCAGCCGAAGTAATAGTAAATGGATGGGGCTCTTCGCCTGTCAGGGTCAAAAAGGCAAACTGCCCTGAGCTATGGCCGGGCCACTGCGGTACTTCGATATCGATAAGCGTGGTCTTGTTTAGCTCATCAAAATGAAAGCCTCTGATGAACCCTTGATGTTGCTGACGTCTACCAATTAAACCAAACAGGCTGAATAGGGCACCGACTACCCCTAGCACAACGGTACCGATGACGACGGGGGTGATCAGGTTATCCCAATACGCATGCTTGAGTAATACCAGTGAATGATAGGCAATAAACAAATAAGCGACTGCCATCAGTTTATGAATCACCTTGAACCGCTTGTATTTAATCGGGGCAAAAAGGGCAACCAAGGTCAGTGCGATAAATAAATATAGCGCCCATTCACCAATGGATTCTGCACCCCCTCGGAGGCTGTGGATGGTGGCGTAGAAAGAGTCTGGGTTAATTGTTAGGTTGGGTTTCGCTCCCCGTTCCATTAGGCCATAGCTGACCAATTGCTTTGGAACGATGGCAAGCAGCCAGTGGATGGCACCAAATACAACGGCGTAAATACCCAGCCACTTATGTAAGCGGTACGATTTATCGAGGCCGGAAGTCAGTCTCTCAATAAATGGCAGGCGCAAGGCAAGTACCATGACCATGGTTAATAATAGGGTTGAGATGATCCCTGTGATCTGGATGAGAGAGCTTCGCCATTGCATAAACGTGGCGTTATCGAGCAAATTGGGTTCAGCCACCAACCAGACAAGGGCACATAGGAAGATAATTCCTACTGAGGTGATATAGAGTTTTTTCATAGTATAAGCTCCCGTTGAGCTTATACATTACCGCGCTGAATGTAACGTGATGCCAATATAAGTAAAAGTGTGTAAATAGTGCTCAGGCAGGCTATTGGCCTTCCCCTAAATTAACCGCAAGATCGTTTCAGAGGAAGGTAATAGTCATCATGTCGCTACTTATTAAGCAGCTTGTAGTTGATGGCAATTTTCAGCAGTGCGGTTGCGAATGATATGTCTCAACCTTAGCAGCATAAACATCGCGGCGACGGTCAAGCCAGTGACAATCCCTACCCAGAAGCCAGTTTCGCCCATGGCAGGTACTACCTTATCTGTAAGGCCCATCACCATACCCAAAGGCAGTGCTAAGCCCCAGTATGCAGTGATAGCTAAAATCATCGGCACTTTGGTATCTTTGTAGCCACGTAGCGCGCCATTGGCAGAGGTTTGCAGTGCGTCGCTAAACTGGTACACCGCAGTATAGATCAGCAGAGTAGCAGCCGTTGCACTGACCACAGGATCCGTGGTGTACAGGCGGATGATCCAGTCTGGGAACAACAAGAAGAAGCTCACAGACACCATAGATAGCATGCCGGCAACGGCGATGCCGAACAGGCTACGTTCCTTAGCCCCTTGCTCGTTTTTAGCCCCAAGTGCATGGCCGACCCGGATAGTGATACCAAATGATAGGCTCATCGGGATCATATAGGTCATGCTGGAAATGTTGAGGGCAATCTGCGCTGCCGCAACATTTTCAGCACCAATGCGACCAATTAGCAGGGCAATAACAGCAAAGATACTGCCGCATACCGCGATGTTCATACCAATAGGCACACCCAGCTTCAGTAGGTGCAAGCAATCCTGAATCCGAGGTTTGATATCGGCGAAGTGGATGATTTTCTTATAGTGATGGTGCCCCTTGATGTAGGAATACAGCAGTCCGGACATCACCCAGTAAACGATACTGGTTGCCCAACCACAGCCGACAGCACCAAGGGCAGGGAAGCCGAACTTGCCGTAAATCAGCACATAGTTGATTGGGATGTTCAGCAATAACCCGATAACAGAAACCAGCATCGGAGCGCGGGTATTGTTCATCCCCTCACAGAAGCCGTTAAGGGTATAGAACAGGGCGATCCCCGGGACACCAAAGGCCAAAGCCAGCACATAGTCACCAGCAATCGGGATGATCTCCGGTGCAACACCAATGGCATTGAGAATATTGCCACCTTGAGAAAGGTAGATGATCAGTAGACTGCTGACCAACGCGGCTACCCATATCATCTGGATAAACTCGATACGTACCTTGTCGAGCTCATTGGCGCCACGATGGAAAGCCACTACAGGCGTCAGTGCCATGATGATACCGCGCAGCAGCAGGGATACTGGCAACCAAAGGCTGGTACCCAGTGCGATAGCCGCAAGGTCGGCAGCGCTGACTTGGCCAGCCATGGTGGTATCAACGAAACCCATCGCCTGTGTGGCCAACTGGGTCATGATAATAGGAATCGACAGGTGCAGCAGCGAGCCGGATTCACGGGTAAAACGGGAAAAAAGTGACGAGCTTGGTTGAGCGCGATTTACGGTTTGATTTTGCATGGGGTATAGATAACACCTATATAAATGCACCAATGGAAGCAGGATGGCGGGTGTGCATTTTAGGGTGTGCCTTTCGAGGCGGAGGGAATATATCCAGCCAGTGCATAAAGTGCAAGGCTGGATATGTAAGTGGGTATTGAATAATGCGGTTTAACCCTGCCAAGCCACCAGAATTACGCCGAGGGTGATCAGGACAACCCCCATCCAGTTTACCGAGCTGAGGTTCTCGCTCAGGAACAGCACGCCAAAAACGGCCACCATTACCACACTAAGTTTATCGACCGGGGCAACCTGCGAGGCTTGGCCATAGCTCATGGCACGGAAGTAACATAGCCATGAGGCCCCAGTTGCTAATCCGGATAACACTAAAAACACCAAGCCTTTGGTCGATATGGTATCAAGCGACTGGAATTGCTTGGTAAAGAAAGCGATGCCGCCGACCATTACCAGAATGACGCAGGTACGGATAAAAGTAGCGAAATCTGAGTTGATATTGCTGACGCCGAGTTTGGTCAGAATTGCCGTCAGGGCCGCAAAAATAGCGGATAAAATGGCCCAAAATAGCCAAGATGTTTGCAGCATGTTTTTCTCTTTAATTAAAAATTGGCTGGTGCACTTTGCTTCTGGTTACGCCGTTTGTACCTGTGGTTCTACCTTGAAGCCACGGATAATATTGCTCAGGGTGATCAGGGCAAACACCACAATCACAATGGATAGGTGCCATGGTTGGCTAAGGCCCATTTTTACCAACCCCATGCTGACAATCGACGAGGCGATCATCTGCCCGCCGCCAGACATCGCAGCAGCGGCTCCTGCCTGCTTTTGGTATGGCTGCATCACCATTGCCTGCGCACATGGCAGGGCAATACCGTTACCCAAAATCATCAAAAACTGGCCCAGCATCAGGTATAGCGGTTCAACTGGGCAGAAGAACAACCAAAGTGCCGCGCAACCATGCAGGACTGGGGTGAAAAGCAACATTCTTTGGGTACCGATTTTTGGCCGGACCCGGTTAGTCAATGTAGTACCGGTTAGCATGCCCAGTGCCGGGATTAGCGCCCACATCGCATATTCGTCGGACGTCATGCCGATTTGGTTCTGCATGATGAAGGGCATAACAGAAACCGTCGTTATCATCAGGCTGAAGTTGAGCCAGCCGATACTGGCAAAGCTCATGAAATAGCGCGAGGTGAGCAGTTGCCAGTATTGTTGGGCCATTTTCTTCGGTGAGGGCACTTTCGAAGTTTGTGCCACTGTTTCCTTGAATCGGAATGCAATCACCAGCCAAACAAGGGTGACATAACCTAGCAGGGAGGTGAAAACCATGGTCCAGCCGAAGTGGAAGTTAATAAAACCGCCCAGTACCGGTGCCATCAACGGTGTGAGTGATGCCGCCATTGCGATATAGGACATGGCCAGAGGTAGTTCAGCACCACTGAATCGGTCACGGGTAGAAGCACGTGCAAGTACAGCGCAGCAACCGGTCCCTAGCCCTTGCAGAAAGCGTCCCATCACCATACCGGTGAAGGAATCACTCAGGGTTATGATCATCACAAGGCCGGATAGGGCAATCAGAAGCCCGGTCATCAAGACTTTTTTCCGTCCCAGCGCATCAGAGATCGGGCCATAGAGGAATTGCGACGGGCCAAAGCCCAGCAGGTAGATACTGACCAGCAGTTGTGCTTGGTCGAGTGAAATATCAAAGTCTTTGGCAATCCAAGGAAGGGATGGGAAGACCAACCCCATACTCAGTTGGCCGACACTGATGATCAGGCACACAAGTCCGAGGGCTTTCCAGAAATTACGGTCGGTCATGATGACTTGTTATCCTTGTGGCGTTTACAGGTGTGCCGAGTACGCAATGCGCCTTCATCATCGAACTGGCTTAATTTACTTTTCACACGTTTAACGGTGGAAATACTGACACCGCAACTGTCAGCGACATGCTGGAGCTTGTGGCCCTCAAGTAACATGGTGGCAATTTGCCGGTGCTTTTCCCGATCGGCAGGGCGGCCCCGGAATTTTTGTTGCCATAACTCAGGGTTTTCTTTCATTGCCTTGCGGCTGTGCTCGGCGGCCAGAAGCCTTTTGCGGGTTTGCACATTGCCATAGCCGCTCAGCAGCGAAAGCAGCACGTGGCTTGATTCTGAATCTGGCACAAAAGTCAGCGGTTCAGAGAGTGTTTTTAACGTGACGCCTTTATCGAGCAGAGACGCAACGGTAGCTTGAACCATATTGAAATCATGGCTAAATGCCGTCAGCCACCACACCCATACCACATCACCTTCTTTGAGCTTGTCGTACAGTTGGTGAAAACCCTGCCGTGCCATCGGATCAACATCGCCACGCACGCGATCCTGAACCTGCTCGGCGCTAGGCTCGGAGCTATTCAAGGCATCAATTTGCTGCACGTAGTCGGTATTTCTGGGAGAAAAGCGTGAATAGATGTATTTCGCCATAAAGCAAAATTAAGCTCACTTGATGTAATGGTTCATAAATATACCTTGGGTTGTTCATAAACACAATGGATAGAACCGGATTGGGTTCTATCCATTATCAGGGATTAGCCAACTTGCATGACTAACTTACCACTGTGTTGTTGCTCCTTGAGGTGCTTAAGGGCTTCTGGCAGTTGGTCGAAGGAGTAGATATGATCCACCATAGGGTCAAGTTTTCCCTCGCTGACCAGATTGGCAAGCTGGTTGCCGATATCGGCAAGGTGCTGGATATGTTCGATATGACCGTGGGAATAGGTGCCATGCAGTGCCACTTCGTGGAGGCTGAGAGCTTTGGTCGTTGCCAGTAGCGGAACTTGGTTGAACTGATCGGCGATCATTACAATGTGGCCATTGTAGCGAACCAAGGCACTCATGGTACTACCGGATTTGGCCGATACACAATCAATGACCCCATGGACCAGCTTGTCCTCAGTGTATTCAATAAGCCGCATGGCGATATTTTCAGTATGCGGGTCGATGACTTCGTCAGCACCATAGGAAAGAAGCCGTTGGTGGTGCTGGCCATCGGCAATGGCATAGACGGTGGCTCCCATCTGTTTCGCTAGCTGGACAGCAAACCCGCCGACACCACCTCCGGCACCGGTTATTGCGATACTTTGACCAGATTCGAGCCGTAGTTTGTCGTGAATGGCGATCCAAGCTGAATAACCTGCGCACGGAAGGGCTGCGGCTTGGGCGTAGCTGACATTGTCGGGTAATCGGCTGACCGCATAGGCTTTGACCTTGGTATATTGGGCAAAGCCCCCGCCATCACGGGGATCGATAAATGCCATGACGCGATCACCCGGTTGGAAGTTATGGACGTTTTTACCAACTTTGGTAATGGTGCCAGCAATATCAAGTCCGATGATTTGCGGGTAATTCCAAGTGGCATAGCCCCAATGGGCAAGCTTGTAGTCAATGGGATTAAGGCCGACAGCTTCCACTTTGATACAGACATCTTCGGCTGAAGGGGTTGGTTGGGTTGCCGTTGTCAGTACCAATTGGTCGATACCTTCCGGCTGGTTCAATTTCCATGCTTTCATTGGCCACCACTGTCATTCTGCTTATTCTATTTTTATGTTCTACTCATTAACCTTAAACCAAAATTATTATTTTTGGCTGATTGAAATCACTTGGGTATTGGTAGTGAATAAAAGCGCTAAATGGCCTTAGCAAAGGTGGGGTTGCACTGTGATGCGAAATTAAAAACGCCTCTTGAATAAGAGGCGTGATTCTTGATGATTAACCTAATTGAAGGCTTAACCTAGACGCTCGGTCAAATAAGCATCGTAATCAGGAATTTCGATCTCGACTTTTTCAGCCAGTCTTGGCGATGAAATCATAAAGTTTGCACTAGCGCGGTTGGTGGCAACCGGGATATTCCATACTGCCGAGATACGAAGCAGCGCTTTTACATCTGGGTCGTGTGGTACTGCATTGAGTGGATCCCAGAAGAAAATCATCATATCGATTTTGCCTTCGGAAATAAGCGCACCTAACTGTTGGTCACCACCCATTGGGCCGCTCAGCAAGCAGTTAACTTCCAGACCCGATTCACGCGCAATCATATGCCCTGTGGTGCCTGTCGCATACAAGACATGATCTTTTAACTTGTCTTTGTGCTCGTTCACCCAGCGCATTAGGTGGGTTTTACAGTTATCGTGAGCGACAAGCGCGATGTGTTTGGTTTCTTCCATTGTTCGGGTTGTTACGTGCATCTATTACTCCACAGAGACAAAATTGACAACAGCTGTCGCACAGAGTTTATGGTCTGAATGTGACAACTGTGTGGTGTGATCTGTATATCTATAACGCCATATGTAATGGATTGCACTTGGTAAGGGAAAAGCATGTGCAACTCAATTCGGGGCATCAAGTATAAGTACCAGAGCTTGCAAAGGAAGTACAAAGAAATCTTTCCAAATCATTGGTTAGATAACAGTATTCTACTAACTAGGGCCAGCGTTGGCTGGCCCAAGGGTATAAATGCAACAACTGGGTTTCAGGTGTCAGGGGCTTCGACACGGAAAACCGGACGAAATTCGGCTGGAGAAAGTGACTCAGCAATAGCACGACTGTCTAGGTTTTCAGGTGTCAGTAAGGCAAGGATAGGGGCCAGATCTTTTTTCACGGGTTTGCCTTCTAGGTACCGGACAGCCTGATCAACGGATAGCATCGCTTGCTGTGCCATTTTGTCAGTTGGCGCGAAGAGGATCTTCCCGCGTAGCAAGCCACGATAAACACCATGACTAAGGTAAGTCGATAATATTTTGGTTTCATCGCTTAGGTGGTTGGCCCTGAGCTCACTGATTGCGACTTCGGCTGCGACAGCACCCCCGACGATATAATCAAAATGCTGGTCGGAAGCGAGCAATTGCTGAATTAAATTGCGCTGGAGCTCCTTGCTGTGATCTGCCCACATCGTGGTAACAATATTGATGTCACTGTTTTCTGTCGCATCATAAAAGCCTTGAACAACCGGCTTGGTTCCACCGCGCTTCTGTGGGCCGGGTAACAGGGCCACAGTGACGACACCACTGCCTTTAGGGTGGCGCTTGGCGAGGAATTTGCCTGTTTGATAGCCCATTTGGTACCAGTCTACGCCGACTCTTGCGATAACATTGTCGTGGCTGTCTTTGTTGCTAGTGTCTAGATAGTTGATGGTAGCAAATACCGGAATGTCATCGGTCAGTTGGGTCAGCATGTTCTCATAGGCGAGGCTATCTACTGTGCCCAGGATAATGGCATCGGCGTTCCATGTTCTGCAATCCGCAAGTTGACTCTGTTGTTTGGTGAGGTTCGGGTAACCGCCGGCTTCCAGCACTTTGAGCTCAACACCGAGTTTTTTGGCATGTTCAACCATGCCGTAGTTGACGGATAGCCAGTACGAGTCTTTGAGGTGGGGATAAACGGCACAAAGCTTCCAGGGCTGATTGGCCGTTGCCAACGGTTGGTATTGAATATTTGTCGCTTGTTTATCAGCCTCGAAGGGCGGGGTGTAGGCGATAACGTCCACCGCATTCGCTGTTTGGCTGAGCCCGGCGAGTGTCAGCAGTGTTACGGCAAATTTTTTTATCATGTTGCAACCGTCAGGAAATAGCCTGATTAACTTTTCAACCATTTCAGTCAATCCGTACAGGACATTGTTGTGGTTAATAACCAATTACTTATCTAGATTGGTATAATAGCATTTTTACTGTTTCCTGTTAGGTGTACCTACCCGACCTGTGTTGTCTTGGTTTAGGGTGCATACCTTCTTCTGCCACGGTTTCTTTATATGAACTTAACTCCCAGTAGCATTGGCCAGAAACTGCTGATTGCTTTTTCCATGATGGCTGGCCTGATGATCATCGCTGTTGTGATTGGTGTTGCCGGTTTCTCTCTGGTCGCCAAGACCGAGCGAACGGTAATCAATGCTGCAGTACCGGCTTTGGTGGAAGCACGACAATTATCGGACTTAAGTACCCGTATTATTTTCAATGCTCAGGTTTTGGCAAAATCAAAAGATGAAAAAGAGCGGGACCAGCAAGGGAAATCGCTGACGCTGCATATTCGGGCTTTGAATAATAGTCTGGAGGCGCTTGATCAATATGCTTTCGAACCAGAATTGATGGAACAATTAGTCACTGACGTCGAGAACATTGTTAATAACCTCGCCATGCTAGGCATGTTGGTTGGCCGGAAAATAGAGCTTAGTGAACAAGTTAAGGTGCTTAATAACACCATGACATTAGCGACCAAGCAAATTGACGAGCTGTCCCAGTCGCAGGTATCCAATGCCAATACTATCGCTGTCGCCAATGTGTCGCGTATTTACGATTTGGTGGAAAAGGGTAACCAAGAAGCAGTGTTCAACGCGTTGGATAGCTTGGTTGAAGTTGATATGGACTTGAGCGAGCGATTGTTCGAGCTACGCTTCCTGTCCCTCCAAGTGATTAACATGCTCGATGACAGTGAGCAGATCAGCACGATTCGTGAACTCGACAAATTGAGGGACAGGTTCGAATATGCCGTTGGTGTTATTCAGCAACGGGTGAAGTCGGTCGAAGATCCGAGCCGATCAGAGCAACTGCTTGAGCAGGTGAAAGCACTCGACAGCGATGGTGATTTTTTCTCGGACATGGAAGCATTGATCCATGCCAATCAAGATGTTGAACGGATGGAGCAGCAAAACCTAGTGCTTTTCCAGCAACTGAACCAAACTGTTGATGGCATTATTCAGGCAGCGAATGTGGGTACCCAACAAGCGGTAAAGCAGGTTGATGAGACACTGACTATCGCGCGAAACAGCCTAATTGCGATATCGGCGTTGGGTATGGTGGCGCTGGTGTTGATCATGTGGCGCTATGTCTATGCGCGGGTGATCCGTCGGATCAATGATTACAGCAAAGCTTTGATGGCATTGGCGCGTGGTGATTTAGCGATCCGCCTGACAACCCAAGGTGATGATGAACTGGCGCAGATGGGCAGGGCAATCATGGTGGCCCGTGATACGGCTTACGAGCGCCATAGGTTGGCACAAGTCGAGTCGAAAATTCGTTATGAGCTGCAACAGCACAAAAACAGCCTTGAACAGTTAGTGGCCGAGCGAACCAGCCAGTTAGAAAAAGCCAACGAAAAGCTCAATAAAGAGGTCCACAATCACGCTAAAGCCCGTTCTGAAGCTGAGCAGGCCAACCGAGCAAAATCCGCTTTTCTCGCGACCATGAGCCATGAAATCCGTACGCCAATGAATGGGGTGCTAGGGACGGCTTCACTGTTGGCCGATACCGGTTTGAATGACAAGCAGGCGGAATATCTCAAGGTGATTAACCGTAGCGGTGAAACCTTGCTTGATATCCTCAATGATGTACTGGACTACTCGAAAATCGAAGCTGGTCATTTGGATATCCGGCCGGCGAATTTCTCGCTGCATACCTTGGTCAAAGATGTCTACAGCCTGTTTTCAGGTCGAGCATTGTCGAAACGCATTAGTTTGGTGACCGATATTGATGACAATGTCGGTGAGCACTGGGTAGGGGATGCGACACGTATCCGTCAAGTTCTCGCCAACTTAGTGGGTAATGCTATCAAGTTTACCGAAGATGGGCAGGTGACTGTGCTGGTATCGGCGTCAGCCCATGATCCGTCTCGCTTGCATATTGAAGTGGAAGATACCGGTGTTGGTATCCCGTTGCATGAGCAGGAAATGATGTTCACCGCTTTCCACCAGTCCAGTGAAGGCCGCCAGGCTGTGGGGGGAACAGGGCTAGGCCTTGCTATCAGCAAGCGTATTGTCGAAGCCATGGGTGGTGAAATCGGTTTGGTATCCTCACCGGGAGAAGGGAGTTGCTTTTGGTTTACCCTCACTCTGGAGCCAGGGGAGCATACCGAGACAGCAAGTGTCGATACGGCTGCTGGCATACCGGCGGCTAAGATATTGCTGGTGGAAGATAATCCGGTTAACAGCTTGGTGGCTGAAGGCTTCTTGCGCCGCCTTGGCCACCAAACGGTTGTCGCAGAGGATGGTCGGGAGGCGAGGGAGGTCTATGCCGAGCATGACTTTGATATTGTCCTGCTCGATATCAACTTGCCCGATACCGATGGGGTTAGCTTGCTGGGTGAACTCAAACAACTCAAAGGTAAGCGTGGTGACGAACAGGAGCCGGACAACACGCCTTTTGTCGCCTTTTCTGCCCATGTATTTAATGAAGAGGTTGAACAATATTTGGCTGCTGGGTTCTCAGGCTTCTTGCCTAAACCGCTGGTCGAACACCAGTTGGTGGATGTCTTGAATTCGATTCTGGGCGGGGTCGAGCGGGTAGGCATTATTGAGGGGGAGCCCCCTTTTGAACAAGGCTCAAACAAGCATCATACTGAAGATAAGAGAGAGAGTGGGGTAGACACCGCAATGGCTGAAAACATGCCGATTTTAGATGAATCAGTACTTGGAAGTGATCTTCAAGTCTTGGGCCAAGCCATGGTCGAGAAGATGATTTCCCTATTTGCAGACTCATCGCAACAAACCATGGACAAATTACTACCGGCAATGCAAAGCGGTGATTTGGCACTAGTGGCGAGCCTGTCCCATAACCTCAAAGGAGCGGCCGGGACCATGGGTTTGCGCCAGTTACATCAGGTCTGCTTGGAAATCGAGAAGTCGGCAAAAGAAGGAACCGTTGAAGAAGAAGCAGCCAATGCCCTAGAAGCGGTATATCAAGAGTCACTGACGGCACTAGATAACACCTTTGCGGGTGATTGAGGCTGGGGGAAAAACATCTAACCATAAGCGATATGGTTAGAGGCATTGAGTCGGGGATATTTTAAAGCCCGGTGCTTTGGCTACTTTTCGTCAGTGATGAAAAAAGTATTGGTATTGGGTTCTACAGGTTTGGTTGGCAAAGCGCTATTTGAAAAAGTAGGTAAAGTCGATGCCATCCTATGTACTGCGGGTGTGGTACGAATGGCGGATTGGGCAACAGCAGACGATGCTGAGTGGGAGTTCGGTATCCAAAACAAAATGATGGGGCAAATTAATACCCTGCGGTTCGGCGAGAAATACGTCAAAGATGGTGGTGCGATTGTCTTGTCCACCGGCATTTTGGCGCAATATCCATTTAAAGGCAGTAGTATCGTAACAACCGTCAATGCGGCAGTAGAAGCTGCTGTGAAAACTGCCGCCGTTGAGGTCGACCGTATTCGTTTCAATGCGGTTTCGCCGGGCTGGGTAGCAGAAACCATGGTAACCATGGGAATGGATCCAGAACCAGGCCTGCCAGCAGCAGACGTTGCCCAGTTCTATATCGATTTGATGAACGACAGTCATTCTGGCGATATCGCCGTGGCAGTGAAATAGTGTTAGCGATAGAGTTTCGTCATAGTAGGCCAACTTATTACATATAAGTTGGCCTTTATCATATTCCCGCTTATTTACTTCTCATCATAGAACGCAGACTTTGGCGCATTAGGGATGTCACCGGTTTCGGTCGGGTTGCTAGGGTCCCCGCTCCATTCAAACCAGCCACCGTCATAAACGCTGATGTCTTTCCAGCCCATCACATGGGCATAGAAGAAGGCTTCGGATGCACGCCAACCCGTACCGCAGTAGAAAGAAACGGTCTGCGAGGCGTTAATGCCCCAGTCTTTCCAGAAATCCGTCATGATATTCGGGCTGATCATAGTGTCATCCGGGTTGCGGAAGTCTTCCAGATGGTAGGCGTCAGAGCCTGCGTGGCCCCATTTTGAGCCCTTGATACGGCCTTTGGGCTCGATGTAGCGGTAACCACTCGTATCACCAACATATTCAGCCCAACTGCGGATACTGACCAGTGATTGATGCTTAGGGTCAGCCAGGATTTCACGAGCTTCCGGGACATCGATAACGTACTGCGGATTAGCAGGGATCGTGCGACCAAACTCGACAGGCTTGGCGTGGTTACGCAGGGGCTGGGTAGAGAACCCTGCATTGACCCAAGATTGCCAGCCGCCGTTGAGTAGACGAACGTCATCCACACCTGCATACATCAAAAGGTTGGCAACTCGGGCTGCTGCTGTGTTGTCGCGGCCATAAAGGATGACAGTCGTATCGTGAGCGATACCCAGTCCTTTAATGGCTTCTGCCAGCTTGTTGTCGTCTACACGGTTCCACCATGGCTCGGACTCAACCATATTGGTATTGAGATATAATGCTGATGGAATATGGGCAGCAAGGTATTTAGTTGGCGGTCCCCACGCGACTTCAACGACTTTGAAGCCTTTTGCTGGAGGGTGAAGTACGTCATCACCATTAATCAGCCGGTTAAGCCACTCAGCTGGCACTAGCTGCTGATAGTTTTCAAGTGCAGTAAGCTGGCCTGAATAATCGGTAACTGCTTGGTCAATAAGCTGGATGTTTTTTTTGCCAAGGCTTTCAAGCTGAGCTTGTAAAATTTGCGCTTTTTCAGGCTGACAATAGAGGTATGTCGGTTTGGTGAGGTCGATACCACGGTTTTCTAGCTCGGCACGGACAACCTGGGGACGAAGCGTCGATAGCCAGTCGGCATCGAAATTGATAGCACCAGGGAAGTGTCCACCGCGAGTCTGATTAGCCTCGGGCCAGCCGTTGTAGTGATTGCTCGATCGACAATCGATGATTTGAATGTCTTGGTTATTTTCGGCGGCTAACTGATCAAAAGTTGCCGCCATAAGTTGGGGGCTCATTACAGCTGCTGAAGAGAGCAGTGCCCATTTTGTTAGTTTCATTGTAATTTCCTAGCAGATAAAGCAGAGCCAGCATTATAGGATGCTGGCTCTCTATTTTATTGATATGAGTAATGTTTCTACTGCTTAGCTTGCTTGTGCCCCGGTATTTTTCGGACGGTTCACATTTTTGCTATTAGGCTTACGGCCTTTTGAGTTGGGTTTTGA